>RGAX01000101.1 GCA_009919985.1 Opitutaceae bacterium | reverse complement strand
CGGCCGAGTCCAAAGGCGCCGTCAACGTCCACATCATCGGCTTCGCCAAAGTCATCGGCGATATCTCCGAGGGCGCGAGCGGCGTGATTTTACTGTTTGGTATTTCCATCATCGTCACCGGTATGCTCGTTTGGGACTACGCCGGCCGCTGGAAACTCGCGTTCGCCCCGGTGCTATGCTCGCTGGTGGCCGTCATCTGGCAACTGGGCGCGCTCACCACCCTCGGCTACGGCGTCGACCCGTTTTCGATCCTCGTGCCGTTTTTGGTCTTCGCCATCGGCGTCAGCCACGGCGTTCAAAAAATCTGCACGTTTCGCAACGAGATTTTCGCCGGCCACGACGGCAAAACAGCTGCGCGCAACGCCTTCATTCAGCTCATCGCCCCGGGCATGGTCGCTCTCATCTGCGATATCATCGGCTTCATTACGATGATGGTCATCAAAATCACGACGATCCACGAGCTCGCCATCACCGCTAGCCTCGGCGTGGGCGTCATCATCATCACCAATTTCTTCCTCCTGCCGATTCTTCTTTCCTACCTGCATCTACCCGACAGTTACGCGCAATGGGTCAAGGCCCGACGCCAACGCACGGATGCCCGCTGGGCCCGCCTCGGCCGCGCCCTCAAACCCGGCCCCTCGCTCGCCATCGTATTTGTCTCCCTGAGCCTTGGCGTCTGGGCTTATTTCAAAGCCGAACACGTCCGCATCGGCGACACCAACGCCGGCGTACCCGAGCTCCGGCAAAATTCTCGTTACAACACCGACAGCCGTCTTATTACCGAAAAATTTAGCATCGGCGTCGACGTGCTCTCCGTGATCGTGGAGACGATCCCCAACGGCTGCGTCGATCACGACGTCGTCACGCTCATAGATCAATTCGAGGGCCACATCCGCGCCATCCCTGGCGTCCAATCCGTCGTCAGCCTCACCACCGCCGCCAAGACCATCAACGCCGGCTTCAACGAAGGCTCCCTCAAATGGCGCGTGCTCCCTCGCCAACCGCAGGCGCTCGCCCAATCCGTTTCCCCGATCGAAACTGCGACCGGCCTGCTCAACGCCGACGCGAGCGTGATGCCGATTTTAATTTTTCTGGCTGATCACAAAGCCGAGACGCTCCGGGCCGTGACCGCTGCCACCGAGGCCTTCGCCGCCGCTCATCCTTCGCCCAAGACCAAATTTCTCCTCGCCAGTGGCAACGCCGGAGTGATGGCCGCGACCAACGAAGTCGTCGCCGCCGCGCAAACGCCCATCTTACTTTGGGTTTTCGGAGCCGTGATCGCGTTGTGTTTAATCACGTTTCGCTCGTTCGCCGCGACGTTGTGCATCGTAGTGCCGCTGGGAATCGTGAGTTTTCTAGCCTACGTGGTCATGGTTTACCTCGAGATCGGGCTAAAAACCTCCACGCTGCCCGTCGTCGCCCTCGGCGTCGGTATCGGCGTGGATTACGGTATCTATCTTTTCGCGCGGCTCGAAACCGCCCTGAAATCTGGCGCCTATTTTGAAGACGCCATGATTATCGCTTATAAAGACACCGGGGCGGCGATCGTGTTTACCGGCCTCACTCTGGCGATCGGCGTCAGCCTTTGGATTTTTTCCGATCTCAAATTCCAAGCCGACATGGGTATTTTGCTCACCTTTATGTTTCTGGTAAACATGCTGGGCGCGATCATACTGTTGCCCGCGATGGCTCGCTGGTTTTGGCGCCATCAACCTAGCCGCGAGTACGCTCCGAGCCCGTCGCAGGCCTGAGCCGAGCCGCAGATTTTCCGCGCTCGTCATAACCCTCCCTCTCGGTCAATCCTCACTGCTATGTCCGGCGCACCTGAATCTTCGTCCAGCTCTTCGCTTCTGACAACAACCCAGCGCCGCACGGTGGGTTTCGCGCTCACCCTCGCCGCCGTATTCAGTGCCCTAGCACTCATAATCACGGCCTTCATCGCTCTCGGGCGCATGGTCAGTTTTTTTTCTAGCGTGCTTTGGCCTTTGGCGGTCGCAGGTGTGCTCGCCCTGATGTTGCGGCCCGTCGTCGATCTACTCATCGCGCGGTTTAGTTTACGCCGTATGACGGCGGTTGTGGTCATTTACGGGACCGCCTTATTAATCTGCGGTGGTTCGCTCTTACTGCTGCTACCGCCTTTGATCGATCAGGTGCTCGATTTTGTCGGCTATGCGCCTACGTTGGGCGATCAAGCCAGTCTCTACATCGAGACGCATTATCCCGACTGGGTCACCTTTGCCCAACGTCAACTCACTAACCCGATCGTTCGTCAAATCGCCGAAAACCTCGGCGGCGAGGTCCAGAATTTGGTAAAATATACGCTGCCCTCGTTGCGCTCCGCTGGAGGAGGGCTCCTCGGCGTTGGTGCCTTCACGGCCCACCTCGCGATCATTCCTGTTTACCTTTTTTTCTTCCTGCTCTCCGAAGGAGGCGATCCGACAAAAAACCTCCCTGACCATCTTCCGTTTTTAAAGCCCGCGCTGCGCGAAGATCTTGTCTTTCTGGTGCGCGAATTCATCGGCATCGTCGCTTCCTTTTTTCGGGGCCAAATGCTCATTGGCCTCATCATGGGCGCAATGCTGGCCCTTGGATTTAGCATCATCGGATTAAAGTTTGGTCTCTTCATCGGCCTCTGTGTCGGCGTGCTCAACATCGTGCCTTATCTTGGCAGCATCATCGGCATCGCGATCACGCTGCCCCTAGCCTTCCTACAACCTGAGGGCGGCTGGAAACTTGTCGGGCTCGTGGTGGTGGTGAAAATCATCGTGCAACTGATCGAAGGCTGGGTACTCACGCCAAAAATAATGGGCGCCCGCACCGGTCTTCATCCGGTCACCATTATTGTCGCGATTTTCTTCTGGGGTACAGCCTTTGACGGGGTCCTAGGCATGGTGTTAGCTATCCCTCTCACTGCGTTCTTCGTCACTGCGTGGCGGCTGGTTAAACATAAATATTTCGCCGCCTGATTTACCTCCGTGGCTCGCGCTCCTTCGCCTCCCGCCGAATGCGCCCAATGTGGCGCCGAAGTTCCACCACGAGCGCATGCGTGTCCCGAGTGCGGGGCCGACGAGCGTACCGGCTGGCGCGAAACCTCGATCTACGACGGACTCGACTTACCCGAAACCGACACCGAACTCACGCCTCCCAAGCACCACAGTTCTAACCGGCTGGCTTGGTATTGGATCATCACCTTGGTGACGGTGTTATTGATTATCCTGCTTTCAGCCCTCGGCCTGCGCTAATACTCCAGCAGGACATTGAAACCGGGGTAGATTAATTAGCTCTTGGTCGCCTTTCGTCTTTCGTTTCGCGGGACTCGCCCTTTGCGTGAGACATGGCTTGGGAGATTCAGTTTCAACACGGCATTCATCTGCCCCAAATCGGCTGGTCACTCGACGCGACCCGTCGCGCTGAGCGCGCCTTTGTTTCCCACGCGCACTCCGATCATATGGCTCGCCACGCCGAGGTGATTTGCACCCGAGCAACCGCCCGACTGATGCGCGCCCGCCTTCCGAGTAAAAAACGACTCGAGCACATTTTGCCCTTCGACCACACTGAGCAACTCACCCCCGAGTGCACGGTCACACTCCATCCCGCCGGCCATATTTTTGGCTCCGCTCAGATCCTGCTCAATCACACCACTCACGGATCGCTGCTTTACACTGGCGATTTCAAACTCCTCCCGAGCCATTCCGCCGAACCCTGCACCACCCCCCGCGCCGATACGCTCATAATGGAGACCACCTTCGGTCTCCCACGCTACGTATTCCCTCCCAGCGCTGAAATCATCGCCAAGCTCGTTACCTTTTGCCGTGAGACCCTCGCTACTGGGGCCACGCCTGTGTTGCTATGTTATAGTCTCGGTAAGAGCCAAGAAGTCCTGCGCGCCCTCGCCGACTTTGGACTACCGATCATGCTTCAATCGGAGACCCACCGGCTCACACGCATCTGTGCGCAACTGGGGCTCGATTTTCCGCCCCATAGCGAATTCGACGCGGCCACTCACGCAGGACACGTCGTAATCTGCCCGCCCCACGCCCCCGGTCTTCTCAAACGTATTGCCGCTCCGCGCACTGCCTCGATTACCGGTTGGGCCCTCGACTCTCGCCCCTTCCATGGGCAGCAACACGCCGCGGCTTTTGCACTGTCGGACCACGCTGATTACCCGTCGCTCCTGCGCTACGTCGAACTTGTCCAACCCAAACGCGTGTACACCCTCCACGGCTTCGCCAAACCCTTCGCGGCCACCCTGCGCGCCCTAGGCATCGCGGCCCAGCCCATAGGCACTGATTTCCAAACCGAACTCCCGCTCGGCTGATTACAAAAACTAGACTAATATCTACATCCGCCATCGCTCGCATGACCCGCATCCGACTCACCTATTTTCTGCTGCTTGTATTCGCGTTTAATCCGCTGGTCGCGCAACCCGTCCTCCGCTCGGGCGAAGCACTCAACTACAGCGTCGGCTGGAGCCTCTTTAGCAACGCCGGTGAAATCAAAATCTTCACTGAAAGTTCAACACTAGAATCTGATTCGCCGCACCTTCTCACCGTCACCACGACCGCCACCCGCGGACTCGCGCGCGCCCTCTTCGCTTTCGATGCCCGCGCTGAAGCCCTCGTAGACGCACGCACCGGCCAACTGCACTCCCACCTAGAAACCAGCACCACTTCGAATAAAAAGACGCGCAACCGCACCACCTTCGACTACGCCGCCCGCAGGGCATTCTATCGCGATGAAGTTAACCCCGTCAAAAACCTTGATTACATTCTGCCCGTAGGCGAACCCCTCGACCTCATCCTGTGCCTGATCAACACGCGTACTTGGGATCTCAAACCCGGCGAACACCGCGATGCTCTCGTCCTGTTTCAAGAGGAAGCCTACGAGCTGACGATCCACGCCGTGCGCTACGAATCGCTCAGCACTACACTGGGCACTTTCAACACCCTCGTGCTAGAGCCACGCATGGAAAAGACTCCGCCCAAAGGCATGTTCAAACGTGGCACGGCCGTCCGCGTCTGGATCGCGCAAAACGATCCGCGCCGCCTGCCGGTGCGCTTTGAAGTAGAATTCAAATTCGGTTCGGGTGTCGCCACGCTCACCTCCTATCAGCCGCCTAGCGCCCCTACCTCCGATGCGCCGCATCCTCGTCCTTAGAGGGGGCGCGCTGGGTGATTTCATCGTCACCCTCCCCGCGCTCGCTGCGCTCCGCCACGAAGCCCCCGCCGCCCGCATCGAGCTGGCCGGCAACGCTTCGGCCGCAGCCCTCGCCGTCACCTGCGGGCTCCTCGACGCCGTCTATTCCCAACACGAAGCCCGCTGGGCTGCGCTCTACGAACGCGCCCCGCTCCCCGCTGATTTCGCCACTTGGCTCGCGAGCTTCGATGTCATCCTTAATTTCTGGCCCGACCCCGACGCCGACCTGGCCCACCACTTTCCTCTTCATCCCGCGCAGACATTTCTCACCGCACCCGCTCATCCGAGCTGCGCGCCCGCCGCCGCCCACTACTGCGCCCCGATGCGAGGGCTCGGCATCACTACTCCCAGCGTTTTTTATCCTCTGGCCGAGCGAACCGCGCAAACCACAACCGGTCGTATCGCGATCCATCCTGGCAGCGGTTCACCACAAAAAAACTGGCCGCTCAAGCGCTGGCTCGAACTCGCCACTTGGCTCCGCTCCACCCAGCACGCCGAACTGCTGATCATTACCGGCGAGGCTGAGAGCTCCACCACGCGCATCGCCTTCGCCCCACTCGGCGCCGCCGCGCACCAGCTGCCGCTCGAAATGCTCATCAGCGAACTATCCACCTGTCGTCTATTCCTCGGTCACGACTCCGGCATCAGCCATCTCGCCGCCGCTAGCTCCGTGCCGAGTCTGCTTTTTTTTGGCCCCACCGATCCTGCGATTTGGGCTCCGCCCGCGCCTCACGTTCACTGGCTACAGTCGAGCTCGAGCGTCGAGAGCATCTCCACAGCAACCGCCCAAAAGGCCATAAACTCCCTTCTCGAGACCACGTAGCCAAGGCCGGCGGCAAGCGCGAGCGGCCTAAGACGCTCCACGACAAGAGCACGGTTTACCTTTGATTATCTGCGGCGCGGCCTTTGAGTGCGCGCCTTTCCACGTTGAACGCCACCACCGCGACCACCTCCGCTACTAATAAAAAGGACGATCTCGCCCGCAGCTTCCGCCTTTGCACGGCTGACGGCATTGTGGCCATGCCCATCGTCACGATGTCGCTGCCAGTAAATGTCTTCATCACCGCGCTGGTCACCAAAGCCTTCGTCCTACCCAAACCCGCGATCGGGCTGCTAACCGCGATGCCGTTCATCGCTAATTTTCTCCAGATTTTCGCCGCACCTTTTATTGCGCGTTGGCGCCCACCCAAGACGGTCACCGTAACCGCCGCGTGCATCCATCTTGTCCTCTGGATTATGCTCGGGGTCGGTTTGCCGTGGATACCGCGCGCCGACGCGGCCGTCGCCGCTCGTTGGCTCATCCTCTGGTTTTTCATCTCCAGTTGCTTCGCTGCCGTCTCCGGCGTGTCGTGGAATTCTTGGGTCCAGGAATGGGTCCCTGCACGGCTGCGCGGTAAATATTTCTCCCGCCGCAACGCTTACCTCCAGTTCTCCACGCTGGCCTTTTTGTTTTTTGCAGGGTGGACGCTCGCTCATTGGGACTATGCGATCGCCGCTTTTCAGTTAGTGATCGGAGTTTCGTGCTTCGTACGCATCTACTCGATTTATTGGCAATGGATCGCACCGACGCGCAGCCTACCACGGGCGACCGCGCCCGTTCTTTCCTTACGAGAACAATTTCAGGTACTTCAACGCAGCCGTTCGTTTCTGCTCTTCATTGTGTTCGGTTCCGTCTGGTCGTTCGCCGCGAATTGTTTCGGTCCGTTTTATCACGTGTTCATGTTTGAGCAGCTCAACTTTTCGGCGTTCGACGTTGGCATTTTATCCACGCTCACGGCCCTAGGTGGCGCGCTCGCGCTTCCCGCGTGGGGGCGCCTGCTTGATCGTTTTGGCAACAAGCCCGTCATGACGTTTGCCCTCATCACCTGGCAGCTCCAAAACTTCCTCTGGTGTTTCATCACGCCCGCCAACCGTGAATTACTTTACGGCATGTGGGTCTTTGGTGGGCTCACCAGTGCGTGTTTTATTTTAGGGCAATTTACGCTCCTGCTACGCTTGCTCCCCGTTGAAGCCAAGAACCTCGCGATCGGTTTGAATCTCGCGGTCACCTCGCTCGTCGCCGCCGTCGCGCCGATCATCGGTGGTGGCGTCTTGCAATGGGCGCTCGCGCGCTGGAGCGACGACCTCGCGGTGTACCACGTTTGCTTTTTACTCCAACCGCTCCTCTCCCTTATCGCCGCGGGTATATTGCTGCGCGTCCACGAGCCTGCGGCGGGTTCGCTCACGATGGTTTTTGGCGCCATGCGCAACATCCGCACGCTCGGCGGCGTGCTCGGCCTGGATTTCTTGATTAATTACGTCTTTTACCGCGCCCCCAGCAAACGCCGCTAGTCGCCCACCCGAAGCGCAGTCCCAAGCTAATCGCTGCAATGAGCAAGGAGCCCTAAACCCAACATCGACCTCTATCAGAGGTAGCGGAAGAACGGCTGGCGCGCGCCTAAGGCCGTTGAAGGGGCTGGAAAATGCGGCCTGTAACGAAGTATTGAACCAAGCGGGAAGTTCACGGACTGCTACTCTTTCCTAGTGGATTACGTTTTCTCAGCGCCGATCCCCGCGGTTTGCTATTAGCGGCCAACCATGCGGCATACCCAGCTTCATCCAAGTCATGTGCCGCTAGGGCCAGAGTTTGTATGGTGGCATCGACCTCTGCAGCCGCAAAAGTATATCCATTAAGTTCAAGAAAAAGGACTGCGGTCGTAAAACCGATCCGTTTATTGCCATTCACAAAAGGGTGATCACGTATTAGCCCGAACGCATAAGCGGCGGCCAATTCGGGGATGCCGGGAGTGCCATAGGTCCATCGATGCAAGGGGCGGGAAAGGACGGATTCTAACATGCAGGCATCCCGAATGGCAGCACCACCGCCAAACTCGGACAATAGACGGTCATGGAGGGCGCGAACCACCTCCGGCAAGATCCAGACCGGATCGTTCATTTCGCCAGTTCCCGAAGCGTGTTGCGGTACCGGTGAATCACATCCTCGGCCGCTTTCATTTGCCGCGCGAAGTCGGCCTGATTATGCGCAATCCGAAAGCTACCATCAGGTGCATCGGTCAGTACGAGAGTACCGCCCTCTGCGGAATTTAGCCGCGCCAAGGCTTCTTTGGGCAATACGATGCCGACGGAATTTCCAATTTTGCGTAATTTAAGTTCGAGGACCATTGATAAGTGGGTACGAGTGTAATAACGCAGCACCGACCCATAAGGTCAAGGTAGAAGCGCGTTTGACTCATCAATTCGCTTAATAATGTGGCGAGTATTTCTTCCACCGGCCGAAGAACAAATTGATGAACGAAGCGGTGAGTCGCTTCGTTCAGGAACGATCTAACCAACTGGTCCAAGAGATGAAGGGCGTGATCAATTCGTTGAAGGAATATCAGCGCAGCGACCCGAATTTTGAACGCGCAATTGAGAGATTGGTAAACGATGAGGTCGCGCAGGCCGGCGCAGATCCATTAGAGGGACGTCCGGCCGGCGCTGTGCAGGCGGAAATTCGCGGCCTGCTCCATGCCTGATTGGGACCAAGACAGCCCGAAGTTGGGGCACAATCCGCGCGGCTTGCTCCATCGGATTCGGGATGACGCGCGCCGCCGTGTTAAACCAAGTCTTGCGGCTGCACGCAGCTGGCATCTGGAATTTCTCACCGGTCTGACCGTCCCCAATATCAATGCGGTCGGAAAATTTCGCGGCGAGCCAGGGCTCGAAAATATCGAGGCGGAGATTGGCTCGCGTCGCGGTATGTCATCAATCGACGTGGTTCCGGCGCTCGTTAACTTTGAACGAGTGCTGCAGACAGCGGTTTCACGACTGGACGCTTTGATTCCAATCGGAACTGCGCTTGATGTCGACAAGCTGGCCGCGGTTATCGATGTGTGTGCATGGGCGCACTACGAGTGGGTCCGCATCCATCCATTTCTCAATGGTAACGGTCGAACAGCGCGTCTTTGGGCGAATAGTCTCGGCATGAGATACGGACTGCCACCTTTCGTCAGTCCGAGACCACGCCCAGGCGGCGGATAGGAAGCCGCCGCGGAATCCGCGATGCAGGGAAAATGGCAACCCACGGCCATCGTTTTCCGGCAAATGCTCGCAACGGCTTTGCGCGAATCCCGGTAGCCTTGTTTTTGCAGGAGACTATCCGGCGCCGGAAAATTCAACAACTATGCCCGAGTGAAACTCCGCGATGTCGCGCACAGTGAAGTAGCCCATTTAGAAATACTCTAGCAAGCTGACGGCCTTGATGGGGCGCGGCGTAAGTTAAAGCCAACGCCTCGTCGCGGAACCGATGAAGTCTTGGATTCGCAACCGACATTCCGTGGGTCGCACCAAAAAACGCAGGCGATCTGCCGCAAGCTCACCAAAAAAACCGCAACAACCGTTGCAATTTTTTGTTTCCCTCGCGCGCGAGGCGCCAAGAGGACTGTCTCCACTGTAACC
>RGAX01000011.1 GCA_009919985.1 Opitutaceae bacterium | reverse complement strand
TATACAGCGTCAGCAACTGGCTCACCGCCAAGCCCCCCACGATCGCAAGCCCCAAGGGGCGGCGCAATTCCACGCCTTCACCCGAGGCCAACACCAGGGGCAACGCGCCGAGCAACGCCGCGAAATTCGTCATCAAAATCGGCCGCAACCGCATCTGCGCCGCTTCGAAAATCGCCGCCCGCGGGGAAAGCGCGTTGCGCCGCTCTGTATCAATGGCGAAGTCGATCATCAAAATCGCATTCTTCATCACAATGCCGATGAGAAGAAACAATCCGAGCAGCGCGATCAGCGTAAATTCTGTCCCTGTTAATCGTAGCGCCAGCAGCGCACCAAGACCCGCCGAGGGCAGCGTCGAGAGAATCGTCAGCGGATGAATCAAGCTTTCGTAAAGAATGCCCAAAACCAGATAGACCGCGACGAGCACACCGAGAATTAAAAACGGCTGCGCCTGCAGGCTCTTTTGAAAGCCCTGCGCCGCACCCGAGAGCTCGGTTTGAATTTCCGTCGGCAACAAAATTTTACCCATCGCCTTGTCGATAGCGACCAACGCTTGCTCGAGCGAAACATCCGGCGCGAGCGCGAAGCCGATGTTCTCGGAGGCGAACTGGCTACGATGCCGCACGCGGTCGTCCACGATCGAGTAATCGTAACGGGTAAATGCCGAGAGCGGGACTTGCTCGCCATTGGCGCCGATGACTTGGACTTGTTTCAGCACCGCCGGATCCGCCGTATATTGCGGCGCCAGTTCCATGATCACGCGGTATTGATTCAACCGATCGTAAAGCGTCGCGATCTGACGCTGGCTAAACGAGCTGTTAAGCACCGAAGTCACCATCTGCATATCAACGCCGAGCCGACGGGCCGCTTCGCGATCGATCGTCAGCATCACCCGCGTCGTGCCACCCTCTGAGGGTGCATCAATGTCGGTCAACTCCGGCAACTCCCGCAGCGCCGCCGCAATTTTCGGCGTCCACTCGCGCAACAACGGCATCTCAGCCGACATCAAACTTAGGCTGTAAGAGGTGGAATCCGACATGCGCGGCGAATCAATATCCTGCGCACCGTATAAATAAAGCTGCGCACCGGCCACAATCGGCGCCGTCGCGCGGATGCGATTGACCACATCATTGGCGGAAATTTTTCGTTCCGCCTGCGGCTTGAGCCGAATCGTCAGACGGGCATTACCCAAACCGGTCGCACCACCGGCAGAACCGATCACATCTGAGATCGCGGGATCCGCCAAAAGATGCCGCCGAAAAATCTCAACCTTCGGCTGCATCACCTGGAAGGAAAATGCATCATCCCCGCGCACAAAACCCTGCAACGTGCCCGTGTCCTGCTGCGGCAAAAAGCCCTTCGGGATGGCGATGTAGAGCGAGACGTTGAGCGCAATCGTGCCCAGTAAAATAATCAACGTGAGCGTCGCGTGCTCGAGCACCCACGCGAGCGTGCGAGCGTAGCCCTGTTTGAGCGCCTCAAAGGCGGCCTCAGTCCGACGCCGAAATCCACCGATGGGTTGCGAGCCATGCCGCACCAAAATTCGAGCGCACAAACTCGGCGTCAAAGTGAGCGACACGACCAACGAGACCAAAATTGCCGCCGCGAGCGTGATCGAGAATTCGCGGAAAAGTTTTTCCACCAGTCCGCCCATGAACAAAATCGAAACAAACACCGCCACCAGCGACAGATTCATCGCCAGCAACGTGAAGCCGACTTCGCTGGAGCCTTTCAGCGCTGCGCGAAACGGCGAGAGCCCGCGCTCGATGTGCCGCGAAATATTTTCAAGCACCACAATCGCGTCGTCCACCACTAAGCCCGCCGCCACAATCAGCGCCATGAGCGAAAGGTTGTTCAGCGAAAATCCGTAAAGATACATGATCGCCAGCGTGCCGATCAGCGAGACCGGGATCGCCAGACACGGGATCAAGGCCGCGCGCGCGCTACCGAGAAACAAAAACACTACGAGCATCACCAGACCGGAAGCGATCGCCAAGGTCTTCTGCGATTCACGCAACGTGCCGCGAATGCCCGGCGAGCGATCCATCACAACATCCAACCCCGCGTCCACCGGCACCAGCGCGCGCAACGCCGGCAACTGCGCGGTGATGGCGTCAATCGTAGCGATAATGTTCGCCCCGGGCTGGCGGCTGATCAGGAGCGTCACCGCCGGCCGAGCGTTGTGAAATCCACTGCTGTAACGATCTTCAATGGAGTCCGTGATCGTCGCCACATCGCCGAGTCGCACCGGTGCACCATCGCGATAGCGGATGACCAAATCCTGATACTGCGAGGCGTGCCTGAGTTGACCGCTCAACTGCACTTCCCATTGGCGCTCACCCGCCTCGACCACACCGCGAGGACGCACTGAATTCGTTGCGCTGATCGCCCGGCGCACTTCATCGAGCGCGATACCGTAGTGCGATAAGGCGTGAGGATTAAGTTGCACCCGCACCGCAGGCAACGAACTGCCACCCACCGAGACTTCGCCCACGCCGTTAATCTGCGCGATTTTTTGGGCGAGCACCGTCACCGCGAGATCGTAAAGCGCGCCTGGAGCCAAATTCGGCGAATTCAACGCGAGCGCCATGATCGGCGCCTGTGAAGGGTTGGATTTCTTGAACGTTGGGTTGCCCGGCATGCCCGAGGGCAACTGGCCGCGCGCCGCGTTGATCGCCGCCTGCACGTCGCGCGCCGCGCCGTTAATGTCGCGCCCGAGCGCAAATTCCAACGTAATGCTCGTCGATCCCTGCCGGCTGTCTGAATAAATTCCGCTCACTCCCGCGATCCCGCCGAGCGCGCGCTCGAGCGGCGCCGAGACACTCGCCGCCATCGTATCCGGACTCGCCCCCGGCAACGAAGCGCTGACGCGGATCGTCGGGAAATCGACCTGCGGTAACGGCGATACCGGCAACAACCCGTACGCGAGCACGCCCACCAGCACGAGCGCAACCGCGATCAAGCCGCTCGCCACCGGACGCCGAATAAAGGGACGCGAGAGGTTCATCACGAAGCCTCCGCGGCTGCGCGCGGTTTGACTAAACGCGCTCGAAGTCGGTCAAAATAAAGATAAACGACCGGGGTCGTAAACAACGTCAGCACTTGGCTCACCAGCAGTCCGCCGACCATCACGAGGCCCAGGGGTTGCCGCAACTCGGCGCCTGAGCCCGACGAAAACATCAAGGGCAAAGCCCCGAAAAGCGCCGCGAGCGTCGTCATTAAAATCGGCCGAAACCTCTGCAACGCCGCTTGGTGAATAGCTTTCTCCGGCGACAAACCCTGGCGCCGCGTACCCTCAAGCGCGAAGTCCACCATCATGATACCGTTTTTCTTAACCAACCCGATGAGCAGAATAATGCCAATGATCGCGATCATGTCCAAAGGCCGACCCGTAACCCACAATGCCAGCAACGCACCGACCGCCGCCGAGGGCAACGTGGAGAGAATTGTGATCGGATGAATCAAGCTTTCGTACAACACCCCGAGTACGATGTACATCGTGACCACGGCGGCCAAAATTAGCCACAAGGTGCTGGAAAGTGACGAGCGAAAGGCCCGCGCGGCGCCTTCGAAACGCATCTCAATCGCCGCCGGCAACTCGACCGTGCGCACCGTGCGCTCGATCGCCGCGACCGCCTCACCCAGCGAGGCCCGCGGCCCAAGATTGAAAGAAACACTCACCGAGGGAAATTGCCCCACGTGATTAATAAGCAGCGTCGTCGGCCGCTCACTGACCCGGGCAATGCTCGACAACGGCACCGGTTGGCCGTTGCGCGTGCGCACAAAAAGTGAGGTCAACGCCTCCGGCCCCTTGGAGAGGCGTGGGTCGACTTCTATGACGACGCGGTATTGGCTGGCCTGGGTGAAGAGCGTCGAAATCTGCCGCTGGCCAAATGCGCTGTAGAGCGTGTCGTCGATATCCGCCATCGTCACGCCCAGCCGACTTGCGGCATCGCGGTCGATTTCCAAAAACGCCTGTAGTCCGCGATTCTGAAGATCACTCGCCACATCAGAAAGCGCGGGCTGCTCTTCCAAAGCCGCGATCAACTGCGGCACCCATTCCTGCAACAATTGCTCATCCGGACAGGTGAGCGTAAATTGAAACTGCGTGCGGCTCACACGATCCTCAATCGTGAGTTCTTGCACGGGCTGAAAATACGCCGTTATGCCAGAAACCTCACGCACGGTTCCGCGCAGTCGATCAATAATCTGGTTCGCCGATTCACGACGCTCTTCATGCGACTTCAAATTAACCAGCATCCGGCCGCTATTGAGTGTGGCGTTGGTGCCGTCCACCCCAATAAACGACGAGAGGCTGCGCACCGTCGGGTCTTCGAGAATTTTAGCCGCGAGCGCTTGTTGCCGCTCGGCCATCGCGGCAAACGACACGGATTGCGGGGCGTCGGTCACGACTTGGATGGCGGCGTTGTCCTGCACCGGAAAAAAACCTTTGGGCACGATCACATAAAGCCCCGCCGTCACCAGCACGGTACCGATTGTGACGCCAAGCGTGAGTTGCTGGTGTTGTAACACCCAGTCGAGCCAGCGGCCGTAGCGCGCGATGACCGCGTCGAGAAACCCCGGCGCCGCGTGGGCATGGCGCTCGGGCGCGGGCAACATCCGCGCGCACATCATCGGCGTAAGCGTGAGCGAAACAAGCAACGAGATCAGGATCGAAACCGCCAAGGTGATCGCGAACTCGTGAAACAAGCGTCCGACGACGTCGCCCATGAAAAGCAACGGAATCAACACCGCGATAAGCGAGATGGTAAGCGAAACGAGCGTAAAGCCGATCTGCGCCGCACCTTTTAGCGCCGCTTCCATCGGCCCGACACCTTCTTCGCGATAACGCGCGATGTTTTCGAGCATCACGATCGCATCATCAACGACGAAGCCCGTCGCGACGGTCAGCGCCATGAGCGTGAGAATATTGAGCGAATAACCCGCCAGGTACATCACGCCAAACGTGCCAATCAACGACAACGGTACCGCGATACTAGGGATAATCGTCGCCGCGACGTTACGCAGAAAAATAAACGTCACCAGCACCACCAGCAATACGGCAAACACGAGCTCGTGTTCCACCGAGCGCACCGAGGCGCGGATACTCTGCGTGCGATCCGTGAGTACGACCAGTTCCGCCGCAGAAGGCAGGCTCGCTTCCAGCTGAGGTAAAAGCGCCCGCACGCGGTTCACCACTTCGATCACATTGGCCCCGGGCTGACGCTGGACGTTGATCAAAACCGCCGGCAATTGATCAGCCCATGCGGCGAGGCGTCGGTCTTCCGAGGCGTTTTCGATCTGCGCCACATCGCCAAGCCGCAGCGGTGCGCCGTCGCGCCACGTGATGATGAGATTGCGAAATTCTTCGACCGATCGGAGCTGATCGTTGGCATCCATCAGGATCGTGCGAATCGGGCCGTCGAAGCTGCCCTTCGGCTGATTCACGCTCGCGGCGTTGATCGCGCTGCGCACGTCGGACAAGTTCAACCCGCGCGCCGCCAACGCACTGGGGTTAATTTGCACGCGGATCGCCGGGCGTTGGCCACCGGCCAGACTCACCATGCCCACGCCGGGAATCTGCGCCAGTTTCTGCGCGATGCGCGTATCCACCAGATTGTGCACCTGAGGCAGCGGCAAGGTCGCCGAGGTCACCGCGAGCGTGAGGATCGGCGTGTCGGCGGGATTAACTTTATTGATGGCCGCCTGCACTTCTTGTTCCGCGACCGCCAATGAGACTTGGAGCGAGAACTGCAGCGTGATCACCGAGGAACCACCCGAGCTCGACGACGACATTTGGTTCACCCCAGGGATTTGACCGAGGCGGCGCTCGAGTGGCGCGGTAACCGAGCTCGCCATCACTGTAGGGCTAGCACCGGGATAAAACGTAAAAATCTGGATCGTCGGGAAATCGACCTGAGGGAGCGCCGAGACGGGCAGCAACCGATAAGCCATGATGCCTGACAACAACAACGCGACCATCAGGAGGCTCGTCGCCACCGGTCGCAGGATAAACGGACGTGAGGGATTCATTCTTACTTGGTAGCCCCACCCTTGCCGCCTTTACCGCCCTTGCCCGAGCCCTTCGTCATACCGCCGGGCGCCGTGGGCGGAGGAGGATTTTGGCCATCTTTCTCGACCATAACAACCAGGCGGCCTTCGCGCAGTCGGTCCACGCCTTCGATCACCACGCGCTCGCCACCCTCGAGGCCTTTGGTGATAGATTGCATCGCACCTTCCGAGGGCCCGATAACGATGTCGCGCACCGTGGCCTCGTTTTTCTCGTTTACTAAAAACACATAGGTACCGCGTGAACCAAATTGTACCGCGGCGCTAGGAATTACGACCGCTTTGACCAACGTGCGGACCCGAAGGCGAACGTTGACGAATTGATTGGGGAAGAGGCGTTCGTCGGCGTTGGGGAACTCGGCCTTCAGGCGCAGCGTGCCGGTGGTTAGATCGATCTGGTTGTCTACGGTGCGCAAAACGCCGGAAGCGAGCAGCGTCTGCTCGTTGCGGTCCCAGGCTTCCACCGGCATTTGTTCGCCGGCGCGGAGCGGTTCGACGACTTGGCGCAGGTCCATCTCAGGCACCGTAAAGGCAACCGCCATGGGTCGGGTCTGCGTGATGACGACTAGGCCTTTGGTGTCGGAGGAGCGGATGAAATTGCCCGCATCGACCTGCCGAAGGCCGAGACGTCCAGCGATGGGGGCTTCGATCTTGGTGTAAGCGAGCTGCCGGCGGGCGTCGTCGACTTGCGCCTGATACGCGGCTTGCGCGCCTTCGCGATCCGCCACGAGGGCTTGTTGCGCCTCGAGCTGTTGGGAAGAGATCAAGGCTTGACCGCTGAGTTGTTGAAAACGCTCGAGGTCGGCGCGCACGGTGCGCAGCTGGGCGGCATTCTGCCGCCAACTGCCCCTGCTCGACGGACTGGCCCTCGGTGAAGGCCACGCGGAGCAACTCGCCGTCCACGCGACTACGTACGGTCACGATGTTGAGCGGTTGGACCGTTCCGATCGCGCGCAGTTGGACAGTGAGGTCTTGGCGCTTTACGACTTCAGCGCGAACAGGGGTTGGCTGGTTGCTGTTGCGCTGGCGCCAGGGGTTACCCGTCACCGGCGGGGTGGTGCGCAGGCCAAAATACCAGACCCCGCCGGCAAAAATCAGGGCGACGACTGCGTAAAGTAACCAAGGGCGACGGCGTTGGGGAGCTTGCGACATAGATAAAGAGGAAGGTTATAAACACGCGGTCCGCAATAAGGACCGAGTTACTCAATTAGACGACCAACGTTAGCCCTTCGTTGCTAGATGTTTTCTTAAAAATCTTACAACCAAGCGCGACTGGCGCTCGTTTCAGCCCTTGCCGGCTGGGTCCCTTTCGCAAAGCATACGCCCATGCGCCTCACCCCACGCCGAATCCTTGCCGTCGTCGCCGCCTTACTCGCGACCTCGACCTTCACCGCCCGAGCCTCGACCGCCGAAATGACCGGCGCGGCCCAAAAATTCCTCGCTGCGCTCGATCCTGCGCAGCGCGCTCGCACCGTCTTCGGCCTCGACGCACCCGAACGCGAAAAATGGTTCTTTGTGCCGATTAAGCGCGACGGCCTCACGCTCAAGGACATGACGCCCGCCCAACAAGACCTAGCGCGCGCCCTGCTCCGCTCCGGCTTAAGCCAACGCGGCGCGGCCCGCGCCGAGACGATCATCACCCTCGAAAATGTCCTCCGCGAAATCGAAAAAGACCCCGTTCGCCGCGATCCCACGATGTACTACGTGACGATTTTCGGCGATCCTTCGGCCTCCGCGCCCTGGGGTTGGCGCTTCGAAGGTCACCATCTCTCGCTCAACTTCACGATTTTTGACGCCGACCACGTCGCCGTAACGCCATCCTTTTTCGGCACCAACCCCGCAGAAGTCCGCGCCGGCCCACAAAAAGGCACCCGTGTCCTGGCCGAAGAAGAAGACCTCGGCCTCGCCTTCGTGAAGGCCCTCGATACCAAGCAACGCGCCGCTGCCATCATCGCCGTCAAGGCCCCTAACGAGATCGCCACCAGCAACAAAGCTCGGGTTGATCCCCTCGCTCCCGCCGGCCTCGCCGCCACCGCGCTCACCGCCGCCCAACGTGACCAACTCCGCACCTTGCTGGAGCTTTATTTTGCGCGCTACCGCGCCGAGATCGCCGATCCCGCCCTTGCCGAAGCGACCAGCCTAAATCTCGACAGCCTCCACTTTGCCTGGGCCGGCGTCCTCGACCGCACTGCAGGCCATTATTATCGCATACAGGGCAAAACCTTCGTCGTCGAATTCGACAACACCCAGAACGAGGCCAACCACATCCATACCGTCTGGCGCAACTTCGCGGGCGACTTCGGCCACGACGTCCTCGCCGCGCACTACGCTCGCGATCACGCCAAAAACTAAGCTGCGCCAGCCACCAGCCCGTTAAGCGGATGTGCGGGCCCGCCTTGGTAATTACATCACTGTTGCCCAAGTCACGGTTCAAAGTCATCGTGAGCAATACTATGAAAACTTACCTCACTTACGGTTTTTACATGGCCCTCGGCAACGCGCTGATCGTGTTTGCCCTCTATTTTTTCGGTTTGCACAGCGAGGCCACCAAGCTCGATCTGGCCCAAAAAATTCAGATGTTTGGTAGTATCGCAATCGGGATCGCGTGCTTAGTCTATGGCACGCGAGAACACCGGGATGCATTGCCCCCCGCGGAAGCTTTTGGCTACGGCCGCGCTCTTAACACCGGTTTCATGATTGTGCTCTTCGCCTCACTCTTCGGCGCGATTTTCAACTACCTTTACGCCGCAATCATCAACCCCGGTTTCATCGAGGTCTTGCTCCAAGCCCAGTCCAATAAACTGGAAATCGCCGGCATGAGTGCCGACAAAATCGAGCAGGTTAACAGCATGACCCGCACGATGATGAAACCCGCGATCCAAGCCGGGATCGGTTTTTTCATGGGTCTTTTCTTCGGCACCCTTTTTGCCCTCATCACAGCCGCATTTCTGAAACGCCCCACCCACGAGGAAATCGTCGCCAGCTAAGGGCGCCGAGCCAACGCCGCGTCAACGCTGGCCAGGAATGAACAGTTTTGTGTGTCCGGGCAGCGTCGGGATTACACGGTCACACGCGATCGCCCACATATCCCAGTGGCCGTCAATGTAGTTACCGTTGCCCGGAAGCGGACAGGCCTGGACGTAGAGGTACCACTTATCGTCGAACTGATAAAACGCCGGGGTCGCCACGTGATACATCGTGTCGTCGCGGTAAAGCCCGGTCCATTTCGTCTGCAACACCGTGTCGACCTCGAGTTGTTTCCAGCCGCGATCCGGATATTGGCTAACAGCGATTACTGGGCGCCAGCGTTTGCCTTTTTCAATGCCAACCTCGATCGCGAGCACATAAGTGCCACCGATTTTTGAAATCTGATGCCACTCATAATAAGCACCGGGCGTGGAATCAAAAATGTGGCCCATGCCACGAGGGTCTTGGGCGTCGTAGTGGCGCTGCCAGGTTTTGCCGTCCCTTGAGGTCGCCAGTCGAATGCCGGGCAGCGTACCGTTTTTGCCGCGATACGAATAATACATGAACCAGCGCCATTGCTGCGTCGCGGCGTCTTTTTCCCGCCAAACCGCCGCCTGCGAGGCCATCGTTTCCGCAAATGGCTCCGCCGGCTCTGGCGCGAGCACCGGCGTCGCCCCCACGCGCTGAACTAAAGCGGGGCTAATCTCCGAGTAGCCGTCGGCGCCCGCCGGACAAATCGCGAGACCGATCTGATCCTGCACCGTCGCCTTCGTACCCGAATAATAAATATAATACGCGTCTTCTTCGGCAATATACAGCACCGCATCGAGTCGAATACTGCCCGAATCCCAACCTTGCTTAGCCGGCGCGAAAACCGGATTCGCCGCGTCCTGATGCCACGTAAACGGATCTGATTTCAACGCCCACGCCTTCCCGATGTAGCATAGTTTCCGGTCTGTAGCCGGCACGCCCGAGTAAAACATCACCAGCCGCGTCGGGTCCTTCGGATTTGTTAAAATACACGGCTCCTGCACCTGCTGCGATTCCCAGGGCGCGGTCTGGCGATTGATAATCACTTCACCGCGAATCGAGGTGGCGACAGACGTAGCTGCGGGTGCCGCCAAGGCCACACTCGTCGTCAAAAAAAATCCAAACGCTCCGACTAAAAACTGAGGTAATTTCATAGGGGGTAAGAAAACACCCAACATCACGCGCACAGCTCGCACCGACTCAACGGCAAACCTTGCGAATAATATCCGTCGCCGAGTGCAATTTAACGACCGTACATCGCCGCCAGCGACTTTAGATACACCGCCGCGCCCCCGCCGATGAGCTGCTCGAGTTGCCCGCTACGGTAGCGCCACTGCCAATTACCCTGCGGTTTTCCAGGCGAATTGAAACGCGCCGAGCTTCCGAGGCTCATCACATCCTGCAACGGCACGACCGCGAGCCGGCTCACCGCCGCGTAACTCGTACGAATAAAATCCCAGCCAATTTCTCGGCCATCCACGCGCAAATAACGACGTGCATGATCACGCTCTTTCTCCGCGGCGGTCGCATACCAACCCAGCGAGGTGTCGTTGTCGTGCGTGCCGGGATAAATCGCGGCGTTGGCCACGAGGTTATGCGGCAGATAAAGGTTCTTCGCGTCGTCTCCACCGAAGGCAAATTGCAGGATCGCCATGCCCGGCAACCCTGTCGCCTCGCGCAACGCCACGACACTCGGCGTGAGATCGCCCAGATCTTCCGCAATGATCTTCGCCTGCGGAAACGCCGAGCGCACCGAGCGGAAAAAATCAAGTCCCGGCGCTTTGACCCATTCGCCCGTGCGCGCTGTCGGGGCATCCGCCGGAATCCGCCAATACGCGTCAAACCCGCGGAAATGATCGATGCGCACCACATCGCATAACGCAAACGAGGCCCGCAACCGCGCGTGCCACCACGCATAACCGTCGGCCGCGTGGCGCGACCACAGGTAAAGGGGATTGCCCCACAATTGTCCGTCGGCAGAAAAATAATCCGGTGGCACACCGGCCACCGCCAAGGGCCGCGCGGTTTGCGGATCGAGCTCAAACAACTCGGGGTTAGCCCATACATCAGCCGAATCCGCCGCGACGAAAATTGGGATATCCCCAATAATCTCGATCCCGCGCGCCGCCGCCTTCGTACGCAAGGCCCGCCACTGGGCGAAGAAAAGATATTGGTAAAACGCGTGCGCCTGCGTTGCGGTCGCAAGCTGTGCGCACAGCGGAGATTTTTTTGCCGCCACGTAGGAACGCACCGCAACCGGCCATTCCCACCAGGCGACCCCTCGATGGTGATCCTTCAGCGCCCTAAAAAACGCGTAACCATCCAGCCACGCCGCCTGCTTGGTTTGAAACTGCGCAAACGTTTCCCCGTCACCCGCGAGCGCGGGCGCACCGGCTACTTTGAACCGCGTAAAGGCCTGAGCGAGCAGCGGCCATTTTTTTTCGTAAAGCGCCCCATAATCCACCCGATCGGAATCTAACGCGGCGAGCGGCTCGATTTCCGCCGGCGTGAGGAGTTTCGCAGCGACTAGGGCCTTGAGGTCGATCAGATAAGGATTACCGGCAAACGCCGAAAAAGACTGATAAGGCGAATCGCCGTAGCCCGTCGGCCCAAGCGGACAGAGTTGCCAGTATTTAAGTCCGGCCGCCTGCAAAAAATCGAGAAATTGCACCGCGTGTTCATCGAAGGTGCCAATGCCTTGACCGCCCGGTAAAGCCGTAGGATGCAGCAACACGCCCGCTGCCCGAGTATCGAGCCAATTGAACAGAGGCTGAGTCGGCGTAGCAGTATTGGTTGCAGGAGACATGGCTAAGTTTTCCAAGCATGAGCGAGGCCAGCGCACAGCGCACCCTGTTTTTTACGAGATACACCGTTTTTTGGTGAGTCGGTTAAAATTAGCTCATTCGACAACTTTTGCGCGGGCCACACCTAGGACTCGCCCTTCGCGTGATTTCCGCTTCGCTTCATCTCGTGCAACTCCGCGATCAACACGTGCTCATCACCGGCGGCTCGAGCGGTATCGGCCTCGCGCTCGCCCAGCGCGCCGTAGCGGCCGGCGCCCGAGTGAGCTTGGTCGCCCGCGATCCAGCCAAGCTCGCCGCTGCTGCCACTTCCCTGCGCGCGGCGACTCCCGGGGCCTCGGTGTTCACCGCTTCGGCCGATGTTGCCCAAGAAAACGAGGTCAACGCCGCCTTCGCCGCCGCCGCGCTTGCCCTCGGATCCGTCGATGTCCTCATCGCCTCAGCCGGCATCGCGCAGCCTGGCTATTTTGAAACCATTCCCGTCAACGTCTTCGAGCGCACCATGGCGGTAAATTATTTCGGCACGGTTTACGCCTTGAAGGCCGTCGTCCCCGCGATGCGCCAACGCCGACACGGCGCCGTCGTGCTCGTATCTTCGGGCGCGGGCTTGCATGGTTTTTTTGGCTACACGGCGTACGCGCCATCAAAATTTGCGTTGCGCGGCCTCGCGGAGTCGCTGCGCGCGGAGTTGGCCGACACCGGCGTGCACGTGAGCATCGTTTACCCGCCCGATACCGACACGCCGCAACTCGCCGAAGAAAACCGCACCAAGCCCGCCGAGACCAAAGCAGTGACCGCGAGCGGCGGACTTTGGACCGCGGATGCCATCGCGCGCGTGACCCTCGACGGACTCGCGCGCAGGCGTTTTTCGATTACACCCGGCTTGCCGGTGACCGCCTTAGCGTGGTTCGGCGGCTTCCTCGCGCCGTGCCTACGCTGGAGTTTTGACCGCGCAGCCCGTCGAGCCCGTTCACGCTAAAAACCCCGCCGCCTGCGACGCGGCTCGACACTACCGCCCGTCGCGCTTTGCCTCGCGCTCACTTAACGCATGTCCGCCTCCGTCCAACGCCCTTCCCTCATCGTCGCCGATCGCTGGCGCGACTATCAACTTCTCGACTGCGGCGACGGTCTCAAACAAGAGCGTTGGGGCGCCTACAACTTAGTCCGTCCCGATCCCCAGATCATCTGGCCCCGCCACGGTACGACCCCAGGCGCAAAATGGGAAAACTGGGATGGCTTCTACCACCGCAGCGAACAGGGCGGCGGCAAATGGGAATACCGCAAATCCCTACCCGATCATTGGAAACTCGCCTACGATTCCCTCGGGCTAACATTTAAGATCCACCCGACCTCGTTTAAACACACCGGGCTTTTCCCAGAACAAGCAGTCAACTGGGAGTGGTTTTCCGCCAAAATCAAAACCGCCCGCGCCGCCGGCCGCCCCGTCAATGTGCTCAACCTCTTTGGCTACACCGGGGCCGCTACCTGCGCTGCGGCCAAAGCCGGCGCGAGTGTCACGCACATCGACGCCGCCGAAGGCATGGTCAAATGGTGCAAAGAAAACGCTATTCTCAGCGGCCTCGTCGATGCACCCATCCGCTACATTGCCGACGACTGCCTTAAGTTCGTGCGCCGCGAACAGAAGCGCGGCAAATTCTACGACGCCATCATCATGGATCCGCCCACCTACGGCCGCGGCGCCACCGGCGAAATGTGGAAACTCGAGGAACACCTCTGGCCACTCCTCACCGAGTGCCGCGCCCTGCTCACACCCTCGCCGCTTTTTTTCCTGATTAACGCCTACACCGCGCGCCTGTCGCCGACCGTCGTCGCCAACCTGCTCACCGAACTCATGTCCGGCCGCGGCGGCCACATCACAGCCGGCGAAGTCGGCCTGCCGGTCCAGCGCGACGGCAAGGTGCTCCCCTGCGGCATCTACGGCCGCTGGGAAGCGTAAGCGCACGTTTCACCCCCCTCCTGCGTTGTAGGTCGGGGTCGCCGCCACAGCCTTCACCTAACTAGCATGAAATTACCGCATTAACTGCGGGATTTTTCATGGTAGTTATCTCAGCCATGCTTGCCCGCGCCAACGAGCGCTCGCTTATCCGCACCGCGCTCCGCCGCCGCCGGATTACCAGACTCAAGACGTTTCAGACCGCCTCAGCGATACTCCGCCAGTTCCACAATCACCCCGTCGGGATCGACGAAGTAGACGAGGGTCTTGCCGCCCGCGCCCGTGTCGAACTTCACCACGCCGCTCGGCACCGCCGTCGGCTCGCCCCATACTTCGATGCCTGCAGCGCGCAGCTTCGCGGTCACGGCGGCAATGTCGGTGACGCGCAACGCAAAGTGGCGCAGGCCGCGGGTGTTGGCCCGCGAATTTTCCGGGAGCGCCACGCCTTCCGGCGAATGGTAATGGAGCAACTCAATCCGAGGCTCGCCGCCGGGCGAAACGATAAACACCGCGTGCGCCTTCACGCCGCGCAGACCCACGATTTTTTCGATCCACTCGCCCTCGAGGTGCGCTTCCTTGGTTTTCGTGAAACCCAAAACGTCACAATAAAACGCCAACGAGCGCGCCATATCGGCGACGACGATGTTGAGGTGATCGATGCCGAGAATCATGCGTGGGTTGCAGGCTGAGCGGCGCGTCGAGGTGATTTCATTGAAGCAGCCTGCACCGCCGTTTACAGCGCGGACAACTGGATTCTGGAAATCGCGGCTGTGGCCGGCTTCGAATAAATATTTCCCCGCGCCCGCTTCCGTGTATTCCCTCAGACCCTGTGGGTAACTCCTCTTTTCAAATCGGCGTCGATGGTGGCGCGACCAAGACCGAGTGCATCCTCGTCGATGCCGCCGGCACCATCGTCGCACGCCACCTCGCCCCAGGCTGCAACGCCAATATCACCGGCACCGAAGTCGCCGCCGCCACGCTCACCGCCGCCCTCGCCGCCCTCCACGCCCAACTCCCATCGGCAAACCTCACCGCGACGCATTTATTCATGTCCGGTGTGCCCGCATTCTGGACCGAGTTCGCTGCGAAGCTCACCGGCTACGGCCGCGTGACTGCCGCGCCCGATTCCCTTCCGACGCTCGAACTCGCCACCAACGGTGCGCCCGGGCTCGTGATTCACGCCGGCACGGGGTCATTTGTCGCCGCCCGCGCGCTCGATGGTAGCGTTCACTACGCCGGCGGCACGGGCTGGCGCTTCGGCGATCCGGGCAGCGGCTACGAACTCGGCCGCCGCGCCATCGCCCGCGCGTTGTTGGAACTGCAGGGCTGGCTACCCGCCTCGCGGCTCGGCCCCAGCGTGCGCGCGCACACGCAACTCGGCGACGCCGCCGATGCCCGCGCGATCACGCGCTATTTTTACGCCCACGCCGAACCCAACCGCGTCATCGCCACCCTCGCCCCCGCAATCCTGCGCCTCGCTAAAGAGGGAGACGCCACCGCGCATCACGTGCTGATCGAATCTGCCATCGAACTTCTCGACCTCGCCACGCACGTCGCCGCGAAACTTTTCCCAGAAACACCACCGGCCTCGATTACGACTGGCCTCAGTGGCGCCTTGCTCACCCATCCCACGGTACTCGCCGCACTCAAAGCCCGCACTTCGCTTCCACTCACGCCGATCACCGCCGCGCCCATCGAAGGCGTGCGACGCTTGCTCGCGCGCTCCGCTTGAGTTCGGTGGGGCCCGGCTCTCCTAATTTTTTTCATGCTCGTTTGTTTCACTAAAAACACCCCGTCAGATTCCGCCGATGCCCTTACCTGCCTCCGCAAGGACGGCACTCGCGCAAAGGGTGAGATGCCCAAGCAGGCGATTCTACCGAACGCGGCGTTTCACTTCGTGATCGAAACCACCCTCGCCTGGCGCGACGGATTTTTTGGCCAGATCGCTGATGGCGCCGACTTCGCTAGCGTGACGGCGAAATTTCAAACGGCGAAAAAATCGCCCGCGAAAATTCCGCGTCTCCGCCAAATCGAAGCGTTGGTCGCCTGTCTTGCCGCCGAGCAATGGGGTGGCGCCAGCGAACCCGCCGCCTTCGCCGTGAAACTCGCCGCCGCCTGCAAAAAAGAACGCGTACCGACACTCGCGCTCACGCCCGACGAACTCACCCGGGTGCGCGTCACGTTGCGCGAATTCGGCGCGGCGTGGCGTCCGCTCACGCCGGGGCAGACGCTCGAGCGAAAGTTCTGATTTTTTCTTCGTCCGTGCGCGCCCGGCGCGAAGCCTTAACCTTTCGCCGGCGGCAACGTGATTTCACCCGCGGCGACGCGGTGTAAAAACAGCGCCACGACCTGGGCGCGGGGGGCGATCGTCTCGACGCGGCAAAACTCGCGATTGCTGTGTAAATTATCGCCGATGGGGCCGACGCCATCGAGGTTAGGCAGGCCACCGGCAGTGAGAAAATTGCCGTCGGATGCGCCGCCTCCATGCACCCACGTGAACGGCGCGACACCGACATCGGCCGCGGCGCGTTGCCATTCAGGGAATGCGGCTTCTTCGGCGGGAAGACATTCTTTAGGCGGACGATTGAAGCCACCCTTGAGCGTGAGCTTGATGCCGTCGCGTGAGTTGAAGCGTTCGGCGATGGCGTGGAAACGCGCGAGCAGTGGCGCACCGTCTGCGACTTTGGTGATACGGATATCGATCTCCGATTCAGCGAAGTGCGGGACGACGTTGGTCGCGGCGGTGCCGCCGCGGATGTTGCCGACGTTGACCATCACGTCGGCCATCTCGGAGGGAATTTTCGTCACCTCGAGCAGAAACTCGGCGAGAGCGAGAATGGCGCTGCGACCGTCGTTGGGGACTTTGGCGGCGTGCGCGGCGCGGCCGTGACAGGTGGCGACAATGCCCCCGGTGCCTTTACGCGAATGGATGATGTTGCCGTTGGGGCGGCCGGGCTCAAAGACGAAACCGAATTGGTGCCGGCGCGAAGCGGCACGGAAAAGATCCACCGTGCCGTGCGAACCGGTTTCTTCGTCGGGCGTGAGCAACACTTCCCATCCGACTCGCGCGGCGTGGGGCGTGGCTTCGAAGGCTTGGAGCGCGGCGAAAAGCGTGACCAGACCGCCCTTCATGTCGGCGGTACCGGGTCCGTTGAGCGTGGTGGCGTCGAGCCAGCGGCAAGTTTGAAACGCATCGTCGGCTTCGTAGACGGTGTCGTAGTGGCCGCAGAGGATGACTTGGGTAGGCGCGGTGGGGCGCAGGCTAATACTGAGCGCGCGCGAGCCGGCAGGATTGAAACCGGGGGCGTCGGTCACGAGCTCCGTGATCGTGGCGGCGGGGAAGGCTTGGGCGAAATCAGCGCGCAGCGTTTCGCGCATGCGGGTGAGACCGGCGGCGTGACCAGAGCCGGAGTTGATGTTAGCCCAGCGCTCAAGCAGCGCGCCGAGTGCGGGCGTGCGGGAGGGGAGCGCGGCGATGGAAGGAGGAACGGAAGCCATGAAGCCAAGACGCAATCAGAAGCCCGCGCCGTTGGGCAAGGTCACGCGCGGGGCATCGGGACCGTCGAGCTGACGGAGTTGGGCGAGCGGGTCATCGGCGAGCCGGAGGAATTTGAAACCGACGAGGCGTTGCTTGGCGCCGGGCGCGGCGGCTTTTTCGCGGGAGCGAGCGATGAATTCCGCGATCGGTTCTTCACGCACGGCGGGTTCAGCAGAGTGAATCAAGTGAACCGTACCGTCGGGCCCGTGCGCGATAAAGCCGGTGTGGCCGACCCAGGCGTTGCCGCCGTAGATCTCGGCGTTGGGGTGGCTGCCGGGGGTGATGGAAGAGCGAACGACGTTGACGAAATCACCGTCTCGCAGGTGAGGGAGCGCGGCATCCAGAGCGTCGAGCGGAATGTAGGTGTCGCGAAACAGCTCGAAGGGGACGGAAGTCTTGAGGCCATAGCGGCCGAGGAGAAATTTGGCGCGATCGATTTTTTCTTCGAAGGGTACGGCTTTGGCGCCGGCGAGCTCGGTCGTAAGATCGCGCACGAGCCAGCGGTTAGAGGGATTCCAATCGGCCTCAGTGTAATGATTACGGGAGGCAACACCGAGGTGGCCGTCGCGGTAGCGGATGCGTTGAAGCAGGCGAATGAAACCGGTCCAGTCGCGGGTAAGCGCCATAGCGTAGATATGCTCGGTGAAGACCAGGCAGTCGCTCTTGCCGAGGCAATAGATCGGCTGCGGGTCGTAGGTCTCAAATGGCATTTCCCCGAGCAGATAAATCTCGTAGGGCTGACCGATGTTTTTGCGCGCGAGGTGAACGATCCGGCAGCGCAAATCGGGCTCGTTGGCCTGAAGGTAGGATAGGTATCGGCCAGTTTCAGCCTCGGTAAATTGATAGAGCGGCTTGGCGAGAAGCGGAGCGATCGAATCGGCTACGGAAACGGGGGCCGAAATATCCGCGGCCAGCAGGCCGCCAGTGGCGAACCCGCAAACGACATGTAGGAGGAGAGAGCGGAGGGTCATGAAAAAAGAAAAAAAAGGGGCGATCCGATTGGGATCGCCCCCGTAAAGGAGAATTGGGCGTCGCTTAGAACTGGCCTGTGATACCGAATTTCAACGTGCGCGGCACGATCCAGATGCTGCGCGTGCGGGTTTGTTCAAACATGTATTCTTCGGGGCCCTGCTGCGCGATGTTGTTGAGGCTGATGAACGCCTTCGTATCGCGAAAGATTTCGTAGGTGAGGCCGACATTCATGACGGTCCAGTCTTTGCGGTAACGGTTGCCGTTGCCAGGCGCGGTCAGGCTGTAAGTCACCGGATATTTGCCGGTGTAGTTGACATCGAAGGAGGCGCCAAATTTGCGATAATTATAGAGCAAGCCGACGTTGTAGGCGCGAGGGATGAAGCCTGCGACCTGACCTGGGTTGAAGCCGATCGTGCCCGCAAACTTACCCTTGGCTTGGAGGTAGGTGTAGTTGGCGCGAGCCGTGAGGCCCTTAAGCAATCCGGGCAAGAAGGTGAGGCGTTGGCGGTAATCGAATTCGAGGCCCTTGTAGGTCGCCTCTCCGAGATTCAACGGCTGGATAATCTCGTAGCCTTCGTAGAGACCCTCAAAGCCGTTGTCATTGCCCGTGCCGACAATTTGCCCGGAGCGTCCGGCGGAACCGATGTAATCGGTGATGTTTTTCTGGTATCCGCGGACCGTCACCATGCCGGTCTTGAAGTAATACTCGAGCTTCAGATCGAGGTTCTTGCCAAGCTGGGGCTTGAGAGCGGGGTTGCCAATGGTGAGCGTGCGGGCGGCGTCGCTGGCCGTGGCGGCGGTGACGAGGGAGGCCAACGGCGCACGACCGTAGCTGGTGGACCAACTGGCGCGGGCCTTGAGGTTGGACGTCAAATCGTAAGCGAGGTGGATACTAGGGAACGACTTGGTGTAGCCGCCATCTACAGCGAGGCGGCCGTAATCCATTTCAGCGCGTTTGAAGTGATCGGGTTGAGCGGCGATCGTGGTGGTGCGAGCGCGGAAATAAGTGAACGTGTCGGTTTTAACATCTTCCATGCGAACGCCACCGAGAATGGCCAAGCGGCCGAGCTTGGTGCTGGCCTGGATGTAGGCGGCGTCGACGCCTTCTTCCATGATGCGGCGATTGGTGTATTGCTGCGTGGCGGTAAAATTCACGTCTTCATACCAGAGGGCGCTGTTGCCCAACGTGGTGCTAATCGCCGCGGGGTCGACCACGGGGAGGCGTTTGCCGCCACTGTTTTGACGCTCAAACTCGGTCAACGGCATTAGACCGGAGGTGGGCAACACGGAGCCAACAACGCCATACCAGCGGCGCGGTAAAACCGGACGGTTATTGACGCGCCGGTTAACCGTATCGAAACCCGTTTTGAGCGTGATCGGCAGAGCGGTGGGGAGCAGATAGCTCACGTTAACGTTGGCGCTGACCTCGTTGGTGTCCGTGACAGTGTCACGTTTGTTAAATACCGTGGAGGTAACGGGCACAGGTTGCGTCGTAGTGTTAGCCGCAGTCGTCACGAAGGGCGTGTAGCTGGCCGCGTCGTAGACATTCGCGCCACTGGTGGGCGTGTAGACTTGGCCGCGGGGGTTGGAGTAATCTAAAATAAAACCGATGGCATCTTTGGTGCGCATGCTGACGGTGCCGTTTTCGCGCTGCCGACCGGCGCCAGAGTTCCAGTGCGTATTGCTCCAGCGATAAGCGTGATCGATTTTGAGGCGGCCCCAATTGTGCTCGAAGGCGAGCGTGCCCGTGGGATTTTTGCTCGTGAAAGAATAGCGCTGAGGATTGAGGCGCATCTGGGCGGCGCCGACGGCCACGCCACCGGGTTGGAGGGTGGTGTTGTTCACGGGCATGAACTCAATGCGGTTGGTCGCGTAACCGGACTTAATGCCGCCCGTAGGATTGGTCTGCGGATCATAGATCGTGAGGTTGCTCGCCAACCACGGATTCACGTCGGTGTAGTTAAAATAAGGTTCAGAACCGGCGTTGTAGAGAAAACGCAACGAGACCAAGGTGGCGGGCGACCAGCGGTAATCGGCGCGGGCGCTGAAGCCGGTAAGGAAGCGATCGTTAAAACCACTCTGGCGGGTATAATCACGCAACTGAGCGAGCGGATTGGTGGTGTTTTCGTAAAGGAGCACGTCTTTGTCGTGCGGATTGAGCACTTCTTGGTAAGAAGCGGTGACCGCGATGCCCAGGTTACGGCTGCCGCCAAACGCATCAAACACTTCGGTGTAACTGCCGTTAAAATCAGGACGCAACGGGCGCTCAGAGACCGTGTAATTGCGATCCGACCACGAGGGAAACCAGCGACCGCTCAATCCGTAACTGAAACGACGTTTTTCCTTCATCGCGAGCGGCGAACGTGTCTTGAGGTTGAGCTGACCGCCGAGGGAATCGGCCCGCTTGTCGGGCGTCTGGCCAGCGATGATTTCAACCGCTTCATACATCGAGCCGGAAAAAGAGTGTAGGGTCGCCGTACGGCCATCACCGCCGACACCGGTCGAAGACATGCCATCGATGTTAAGACGCGTGTAACTAGCCGGCAGACCGCCGATGCTCACGTTGTTGATGAGATTGTCCTCATCGGTCGTGAACGTGATACCAGGCATGCGCGACACCAACTCGCCGACGTTTTGGGTCGGGAGCACGCCCCACTCGTCGAAAGCCGTGACGTTTTTGACGTTGGCGGCATTACGCTGCTCGGTGAGCGCCAGCGCCTGACCTTCACGCTGCGTCTCGACTGTGAACGCCGCCATGGCGACGACTTCCGATGAGCGCAGAACCGCGTCTAATCGCGCCGTTTGGCCAGAAGAAACCACGATGCGCTCCCGGCTTTCCGCGAACCCCGTATAGTTGATCACAATCTCCTGCGTCCCAGCCGGGATGCCTTGAAAATTGAAGACGCCGGCGTTGTCGGTGAAGTCCGTGCGCTTTAGCGCAGGGATGCTCACCGTGGCGCCTTGCAGCGCGTTCTTAGTGCCCACACTGGTGACTGCACCGGTGATATTGCCCGTAGCCGGCGCCTCGGCGCCAAAACTGGATGAGGCCGCAAGGCCCAATATCACAAATAAACTGACAACGCCACGCCAGAGGCGGACGGACGAACAACGAGCAGAGCTGACGGTTTGATGATTCATCGGTAGGGGGTGTTAAAACAACCCAGCCGCATAAAGAATTTCTGCGGTGGGTCTAGGTGCTTATGGTGTGAAACAGATTAATCTTTATTCCCCTAGGTCCAAGCCGAAATACCTATGCCCGCCCTCCGATCACGCCATTCAGAGCGAGCAGCACCGACTTACTGGCGTTTTTGTTAAAAAATACATCATTTCTGTCTATCTAGTCATGAAACTGGATCCCCTAAGCCCTCTTTTTTGAGCTTTTGTTCACCCATATCCGACCCTGCCGTCCCGCCGACGCCGGCGCCGGCGCTGCCCGACCACTGTGTCGATACGCCAACGGCGATACCCCATAAGCCAAGCGAAACGCTCGGCTAAAACTGTAAATCGACGCGAATCCGCATTGCTCAGCGATTTCAGAAACCCGCTGCGGTCCCAGCCGCAACAACCCACAGGCCCGCTCCAAGCGCAACTGCCGCAAGTGCCGGCCGATACTTACACCGCACGAAGCCCGAAACCGCGCCCGCAAATGACTCGGGCTGATTCCGAGAGACCGCGCGATCTCTCCGATCCCGGGCGACTCACCGCTGCGCTGAGCGAGTTGGTTCACGCGCAACTTTAATCCAGACTGCGGCGAAGATGACGCGATTTGCTCGGGCGCAGCCGCCGGCTTCAACCGCCGCAATCGCTCCAATAACACCGCGAGGAGCAACACCGGCAAATCCGCCGTGCGCTCCGTTTCATACGTCGCCACCAAATCGGCCACGAGCGCTATCAAGCGCGGCGTGAGGCGCAACGGCCGGAAACGCAACCCAGCCAATGCCTCGGGCGCTTCCAACTCAAACGTCACGAACAACCAAGAAAGTGACGCCTGTTGCGCCTCCGCGTAGTGGTGAAACTGAAACGGAAACACAAGCAACGCCTCACCCGCTTTCAACCGAATCGAGCGCTCGTCCACGCACACCGTCACCGAGGTTTTCAACGCGCAGATCAGCACAAACCGGTGATGAAGCGCCCGCCCGCGCCGCGGCTTGTTCAAGTCAATCGCCGTGCGCCGCTGGAAACACACAATATTGTCGGGCAACATGAGCGCCTTCGCCGAGCGCCCCTGCATTTGATGCAGCGGTTGCGGCAAACGCGCGACCAATTGCTTGAGATCGGGTGCGGCGGGCGTTGGCATAATCGTTAAAAACATCGTCATTTTTGCCATTTGTCCCGAAGCCCGCGAGCTCTATTATAGATCAAACCTCTCCCCGGCGCCTCATCCTGAATCTCTCATTTCTCATGCCCTCGTCGCACCTCATCCCCCGCAGCCGCTACGAACAAGCCGCCATCGCCGTCTATCCCGGCAGCTTAGATGCCTCCCGCGCCGTCGCCGCGGAAATCGCCGCCCTTATCCGCCAGCGCCAAGCTGAGAAGAAACCCGTCGTTCTGGGCCTGGCCACCGGCTCCACGCCCGTGAGCGTCTACGCCGAACTCGTCCGTCTCCACCGCGAGGAAGGCTTAAGCTTCGCCAACGTCACCACCTTTAACCTCGACGAATACTACCCGCTCGCACCCGAGCACCCCCAGAGCTACCGCGCGTTCATGCGCCGCCACCTCTTTGATCACATCGACATCGATCCGAAGCGTACACACCTGCCGTCCGGCACCGTCGCCAAAGCCGAAGTCGACGCCCACTGCGCCGCCTACGAAGCCGCCATCCGCGCGGCCGGCGGCATCGATTTCCAACTTCTTGGGATCGGCCGCACCGGGCACATCGGCTTCAACGAACCCGGCAGCCCACGCCACTCCCTGACCCGCCTCGTCACGCTCGATCCCCTCACCCGTCGCGACGCCGCCGGCGACTTCGGCGGCAACGACGCCACTCCGCGCCACGCTCTCACTATGGGCGTGCGCTCCATTCTCGACGCCCGCCGCGTCGTTCTGATGGCCTGGGGCCAACACAAAGCTGAGATCGTTCGCACCGCCATTGAAGGCGAAGTTAACTCCCAGGTCTCCGCCTCCTTCCTCCAAGAACACCCTGCCGCCCTCTTTATCTTAGACACCGCCGCGGCCGACGCCCTCACCCGCAACCGCACACCGTGGCTCATCGGCGCCCTCGAGGAACAAGGCCTCGCTTGGGACAACCGCATGATCCGTCGCGCCATCCTCTGGCTCTCACAACTTCGCGGAAAACCCATCCTCAAACTTACCGACGACGACTACAACGAAGCCGGCCTTCAAGACCTCATCCACCTGCACGGCTCCGCCTACGAAACCAACCTGATCGGCTTCTACGAACTTCAGCACACCATCACCGGCTGGCCCGGTGGTCGTGATCCCAAAAAATCCAAACCCGGCGACGCCCCCGTCCGGCCATTGCGTGGCACGGGTGCCTCCGTGTTCCCCAAACGAATTCTCATCCTTTCGCCGCACCCCGACGACGACGTCATCGCCATGGGCGGCACGCTTTGCCGACTCGTCGATCAAGGTCACGAAGTGCATATTGCCTACGGCGTTTCTGGCGCGAGCGCCGTTTCCGACGAGGCCGTGTGGCGCCTCCTCGCCTTCGTGCGCGACAGCGGCCTGGCCGACTCCGCCCAAACCACCCACCTCTCCGGCCTCACGGGTCACCTCAGCAACGGCGCAGCCCTGCCCCAGACACCCGAACTGCTTCGCTGGAAAGCCCTCGTTCGCCGCCACGAAGCCACCGCCGCCGCCCGCGTCTGCGGTGTGCCCGAAACCCGACTGCATTTTCTCAACCTGCCCTTTTACAACGCCGCCCCGCGCAGCCGCGCCTACGGCGCCGCCGACGTCAGCCTGGTCAGCGACCTACTCACCCAACTCCAACCGCATCTTATCTACGCCGCCGGCGATCTCAACGATCCTCACGGCACGCACCGCCTCTGTCTGCGCATTCTCCGCGACGCCTTCGGTCAGGCCGCCGCCTCGCGCGCGGCTTGGCTCGCCGCCGCCGAACTCTGGCTTTACCGCGGCGCCTGGAATGATTGGCCGGTCGATGAAATTGACCTCGCCGTCCCGCTCAGCCCCCAAGAAGTGCTCCGCCGCCGCCGCGCAATTTTCCGCCACGAAACCCAGAAAGACCAAGCCCTGTTCCTCGGCGAAGACCGCCGAGAATTCTGGCAACGCACCGAAGACCGCAGCCGCCGTCTCGCGGAAGCCTACAACACCCTCGGACTCGCTGAATACGAAGCCATCGAAGCCTTCAAGCGCTACGCGCCCGAAGATTTCCTGCGTTCCGCCGCCTTTTAAGCGGCCCGCGCGCGCTCAGATCTTAACGATCCAGCGCTTGCGCCACATCAGCCAGGCCGCGGCGAGAAACAGCGCGACAAACGCCACCGCAAACCCCAGTGACGCGTTGAGCGGACTCAAGTACGGCGTAAACGCCCGCGCGTAGATCCACGCCTTCAGCGTCACTTTTGCGCCCGCTGCATCGCTCCACGCGATCAAGCCGAGCATCCGCGCCACCATCCCCGCGCCCACGAAAATCACGATCGCATTCACGCCCAACACCACCAACGGCGTCGCCCAACGCCGCCACCCGCGCACGTCGATCACCCAAAAAAAGACCGCCAGCCCCACGCTCGACGCGCCCGCCATGAACAACGCAAAAGAGCTGGTCCAAAGATTTTTGTTAATCGGCAGCCAAAGGTCCCAAATCA
>RGAX01000002.1 GCA_009919985.1 Opitutaceae bacterium | reverse complement strand
GACATCCTCCTGGAAGTCTTCCACGCCATCCACTACGAGCTCCTCAAATTTGGCTACAGCTACGAAGAATGCCGTGGCATGGGCACCACCCTCACCCTCGGCTGGCTCACGCCCGGCTGGCTCTACTTCGGCCACATCGGGGACAGTCGATTATATTATTTACCCCAGTCCGGCGGCATCACCCAACTCACCCACGATCACACCCACGTAGGCTACCTCCGCCGCCAAGGTCAGATTAATGAACGAGAAGCCCGCGCCCACCCGATGCGCAACGCCCTCCACCAAGCCCTCGGCGCCGGCCACCAATTCATCGAACCCCAATTCGGCGCGGTCGCTCTCACCCCCGGCGACCGCTTCGTCCTCTGCTCCGATGGCCTCGTCGACGGCCTCTGGGAACGCCACATCGAGGAACTTATCCGCGAAAATTCCGGCCAAGACAACACCACCGCCCTCACCTTCGAACTCCTCGCGCCAACCGGGCCCGAGGTGCCACGCGCCAAAAATCCTATACGCACCCCAGCGCCGCGATGACTACGACGCTCTTCGTCTACGGCACCCTCAAACGCGGCGGCTTAAACCACCACCACCTCGCCGCCCAAACCTTCCACGGACCCGCCCACACCGCGCCGGGCTTCACGCTTTTTTCTCTCGGCGCATATCCCGGACTGGTCGCAGCGCCGACCGACGACCACGGCGTCACCGGCGAACTCTGGTCGGTTGACCCAGCCTGTCTTGCGCGACTCGACGTACTCGAGGGTCTAACCGAAGGACTGTACCGCCGCGCTCCGATTGCACTCATCCACCCAATCGCCCGCAACCAAGTCGCCGCATCGCCCGCGATTTCATCCGCTGAAACGTATTTTTATCTGCGCGACTTATCTGGCCGCCCTCACCTCGGCGCCACGTGGCCCATCTGAGCCCGCGCCATCATAGCCGCGAGCGAAGCGGGCCGTCCCACCACGATTATTGCTTTAAAAACTTCGCCGACACCCGTCGCACCGCCGTGAATTTCGCCCGATAAAGTTCCTCCAAGACCTCGCGTACTTCGGCGGGGATGCGTTGCACCATCGCATCCAGTGCAGGCAAAGGTCCGGTTTCCGCTGCCGTCTCTTCGCGCGCAGCCGCTGGCTTCACCGCGACCGTTTCACCGCGTTCGCGCGTCTCAGCCAGAAACGTAGTCTCGCCCGCTTCATCGGTCGGCCACGGCGCATCATCGCCAAACAAAGTCCCATGCGCCGAAGCACTGGCTGCCGCCACCGCCGCCGCACTCAATGGCGCCACACCAACCGCATCGCTCGCCTCCGGCGGCAAAGACTCCACGCGGTTCGTCGCCTCGATTGAGCTGATTCGCGCCACAACGCTCGACTGTGCCGACGCAGCCAAGGCCGTGCTCAGGCGCCGCTCCAACCGCTCAATCAGTCCTTTTTTTTTTCGCTGTCGGCGGCCGCCGGCTCCGGGGCTTCATCGGCCAGCGCCGCGAGCTCTTTGATGAGGCTATCAATCGCGCGCGCGCGGCTCGCTTCGATCGCCTTCAACAACGTCACTTCAAAATTAATTTTCTCGGCCAACCCGAGCTTCACGCTGCCTTCGCCTTCACGCAGACCGTCGAGCAAGCGCGTGATCTGCTCCGTCGTCATGGCAACCCCGCCGAGGCTGCTGCTACGGCCACCTTGCGCGATCGCATCAAGTAATGCCGATCGGACCACTTCCTGCAAATCCGTGAGCAACCTGACTAAGTCGCGGCCCGCTGAGTCGCATTCGTCCACGAGGGCGACGAGGCGTGAGTGATCACCGGTGGCTAGGGTGGCGGCGAGTTCGGCGATTTTTTCGGCTGCGACGAGACCGTACACATCGAGCACATCCGGCTCGGCGATCTCGGTCCCGCAAAACGAAATCATCTGATCAAAAATCGACTGGGCATCGCGCATGCCGCCGTCCGCCATGCGAGCGATGCAGGCGAGCGCCTCGGGGGAAACTTTGATCTTTTCCGCGACCGCAATTTTCTGGAGACGCTCGATGATGAGCGGGGCCGGAATCGGCTTTAGGTCAAAACGTTGGCAGCGTGACAAGATCGTCGGCAGCACCTTTTGCACCTCCGTCGTGGCGAAGACGAACTTCACGTGCGGGGGTGGTTCTTCGAGGGTTTTGAGCAGCGCGTTAAACGCTGCCGTCGAAAGCATGTGCACCTCGTCTATAATATAGACTTTAAATTTACCCTGTGCCGGCGAATAGCGCGCTGTCTCGCGCAAATCGCGCACTTGCTCGACGCCGTTATTGGACGCTCCGTCGATCTCGATGACGTCCAGATGCGAGCCATCCGCGATGGATTGCACGGCCGGATCCGCAGGATCGAAATCGGCGTTGGGGCCGCCGGTACAATTCAGGGCCTTGGCAAAAATACGTGCCGTTGAGGTTTTGCCGGTGCCGCGCGGGCCCACAAACAAGTACGCGTGAGCAATGCGATTGCGAGCGATAGCGTTTTTCAACGTCCGCACGACATGATCCTGCCCCACGACGTCGGCAAAGATTTGCGGACGCCATTTACGGGCGATGACTTGGTAGCCGGTTGTACTCAAAGGCGCAAAAGTTCAGGAATCAGAAGAGGAAATCAAAAATAAAGTGGCCAGGCACTCCACGGCACTAGGAGGACGACGTTACCGTTGCTGCCTTCCGGCCCTGGCGGGGTTCACGCGCCTGCCCATGCATGGCACCTGGCCGCCGCGAACCATGCGCCGGAGGCGGGTTCGCGCAACAACTATTTGCCTTTTTGCAGCGCGGCCTCGAGGTCGCGCCGTGCTCAGGGATTCAACGGTTCGGCGGCCGCAGGCGCCGGCGTCAAAGGCCTCGGTGGCGGGGTCGCGCCATCACGTTTACCACCCTTGCGATCGCGCGGAGGGGGTAGACCTGGGCGCTCTTCACGCATCAACTCGCGCTGACGCTCCTGCATTTTTTCGAGTTTCTTGCGCTGGTCCGGGTTGAGCTCGACGGCGAGCGTCTGTTGGAGCCGGCGGAGAATCAGGCCGGTTTCCTTGATAGAAACCTGCCGCAACTGACGGATTTCCTCCTCAGCGCGATCCACCAACGGACGGATTTTTTCCTTCTGCTCGTTCGTGAGCTCGAGTCGATCAGCCATGTGTCGCAACACAGCCGGCGGCATCGCAGGCAGCGCGGGTGCACCACGGCGTTGCGCCAACCGCGGGCCCGCCCGCATCGCCAGCAAACCACCAAAAATAGCGCCCGCCAAAAATACGGCGGTAAACGCGAGTACAACTTTCCAGGTTTTATTCATGGCTTATTCAATAGGACCGAGTAGCAGGGCAACAGGATCATCTCCGATGAGGATATTTTCCTCATCAGCCTCCGCTGTGAGCACCGAAAAATTGGCGCACACGCTCGCGAGCGCCAAGAAGCTAGCCACGCCAACCGCTCGGAGCGCAAACCGCTCAAACAACGAACGCCCGGGGCGGTCCGCCGCCATAGCCAAGGCGGCGATGCGCGTGGCAAAACCATAGGGCGCAGCCGCCAGCGTCTCAACGGGCGCGCGACGAGCAGTCGCGATGAGGCGATGCCAAGAGTGATCGGGTTCGATAGGTTTCATGCGTGTTCCCTGTTTTGCAGATCTAAAAAAAGTTTTCGTAATTTTCGGCGCGCCCGAAAGGCCCGCACTTTGACCAGAGACGTATTCCAGCCCGTGAGGTTGCAGATCTCGGCGATGGTTTTCTGCTCCATATCCAACAATTGAATCACCATGCGGTCGTCGGGTTTGAGTTGATCGAGGAGTTTATGCACGAGCTCGTGCGCGGCGAGCGCGTCGTTGGCGGCGACGTCGTTCTCGCTGGTCATCACCGCATCGAGCACATCGGACTGATTTTCAGAAAGATCCGCCCAACGAAACTCCGGGCGGCGTTTCTGCGCGCGGAGTTGGTCGATGCAGGTCGTCACAGCGATCCGTGAAACCCAGTGCGTGAGCGGCACCGCACCCTGATATTGCTCAAGCCGGGTGAACATTTTCAGAAAAATATCTTGCGCAAGGTCTTCCTCGGCGACGCGCCGCGGGAGGTGGGAACGCACGATGCGGATAACCAACGGGTAAAGATGATCGACCAGCTCACGCGCAGCGGCCTGATCACGTTGACGTACGCGCACCAAGCAGCCAGCCACGTCGAACGACGGTTCTTCATCAGGCATAGGGAAAGAAAATTGAAACCCGACACAGCACGCAAGACGGGCTTCACGGCGGCAGGTTACATTGGGCCCAAGGTCATAGGCTTAAAAAGGCCCGCCTTGACTCCCGCGCCCGCGGCCCGATACGCCTAAACTACAGCAATGTCCACGCTTACTCAGGCCCTTCGACTTACGAACACGCGCGATCGTTAATGCACCGCCGAGCGGTGGATCGCGCGTTGGCCTGCTAGCAAATCCCGTTACCGCTGTTTTGCGGTTAGACGGTTCGTCGGCTCGCTTCCTGTCATTCCTTCGTTCAACCTTTCGTCTCTCGACTCCTGTTTTGCCATGCAATCCGCGCCCGTCACCAAATACCGCCCGTTCCCGCCCGTAGCCCTACTCAACCGGCAGTGGCCAAGCCGCACGCTCACCCGTGCACCGATGTGGTGCAGCGTCGATCTCCGCGACGGCAACCAAGCCCTCGCCCAGCCCATGAGCGTCGAGGAGAAACTAGAGTATTTTGAGCTACTCGTGAAAATAGGCTTCAAGGAAATCGAGATTGGTTTCCCTTCTGCCTCGCAGATCGAATTCGATTTTTGCCGCCGCCTCATCGAAGAGAAACGCGTCCCTGACGATGTCGCACTCCAGATTCTTTGCCAATGCCGCGAAGATCTCATCATCCGCAGTTGCGAGGCGCTCCGCGGCGCTAAGCACATCATTTTCCATCTCTACAACTCCACATCGCCCTCGCAGCGCCAGCATGTGTTTCACGCTAGTCGCGCCGACATCGTCGCCATCGCCACGCGCGGCACGGCTTGGGTCAAGCAGCACACTGCAGCCCTCGCCGCCACGGGCACACACGTACGTTTCCAATATTCTCCAGAGAGCTTCACCAGCACCGAACTCGATTTCGCGCTGGAAATCTGCGAAGCGGTCACCGACGTCTGGCAGCCCACGGTTGATAATAAAATCATTCTCAATCTCCCCGCCACGGTCGAATACGCCACGCCCAACGTCCACGCCGACCAGATCGAGTGGATGGCCACGCACCTCACGCGCCGTGACCGCACGCTGATTTCTCTCCACACGCACAACGACCGCGGCACCGGCATCGCCGCCACGGAACTAGCCTTGCTCGCTGGTGCTGATCGCGTCGAAGGTACGCTCTTCGGCAACGGCGAACGCACCGGCAATCTCGACATCGTCACCGTCGCGCTGAATTTATACACCCACGGTATCCACCCGGACCTCGATTTTTCCGACATCAACCACGTGCGCGACGTCTACGAGCGTTGCACCAAACTAGAGGTGCCGCCTCGCCAGCCCTACGCAGGCGAACTAGTTTTTACAGCTTTCAGCGGCTCGCACCAAGACGCCATCAAGAAATCCTGGGCCGTCCAAAAACCCGACGCGCCTTGGGACGTGATCTACATTCCGATCGACCCCGCCGACCTCGGACGCAGTTACAAAGCCATCATCCGCATCAACAGCCAATCCGGCAAAGGCGGCGTAGCGTACGTTCTCGAAAACGACTTCGGCTTCCAGCTGCCTAAGCTCATGCACAAGGAAATCGGCAAACTCATCAACGACCGCGCCGACGCGAAGGGCACCGAGCTCTCCTCAGCCGAGATCAATACGATCTTCCGCCACGAGTACCTCGAGCAACCCGCGCCGTCGCTCGTGCTCCAGCATTTCAAAACCACCGAGCGCGACAGCACCGTCACCTGCGACGCCGAGATGACGTTTAATGGAATCCTCCACACGCTCACCGGCAGCGGCAACGGCCCGATCGACGCTTTCGTCCGTGCCCTCGCCACCACCACGCTCACGAAATTTGAGGTACTCAATTACAGCGAACACTCCCTCGGCCGCGGCGCCGAAGCCCGCGCCGTGAGTTATATTCAGATCAAGACTGAACGCGGTCTCACGCTTTACGGCGCCGGCATCGACACCAACATCGAGCTCGCCTCGATCAAAGCGATCGTCAGCGCCCTCAACCGCACCCTCGCGAAATAACTTCGCTTTATATTTTTCTGCATTCGCGCTACTTCGGACGCGCCCTATCTCTGCTTGGTTCAGCATCTTCGCCGAGAAGCATCTCATCATGTCACCCCGAACCCTGCTCTCGCTACTGCCGATGGTTTTAACGCTTGCCGCCACGTCGCTTAGAGGCGCTGACACCCGTACCGATTTTCTCAAACTTATCGACCGCCCGCGCGTTCCGCTCGCCGCCACCAGCCTCGATGTGCCCGCCTCTCGTGGCCTCACGCGCATCGACTTCAGCTACGCTTCAGACGCCACTAACCGCGTACCCGGTTTCCTTTTAAAAACGTCATCAACCCAAAGGTCTCGGCGCCCAGTCATCATAGTCCTCCACGGCACCGGTGGCTCCAAAGAAAGTGAGCTCCCTTATCTGACTGAACTCGCTCACGCTGGCTTCATCGCCGTAGCCATCGATGGCCGCTATCACGGCGCGCGTTCGCGTTCCGGCAAAGGCTCAGCCGATTACATCGACGCCATCCTCCGTGCCTTTCGCACGGGGGCAGAGCACCCATTTTTTTACGACACAGCTTGGGACGTGATGCGCTTAATCGATTATCTGGTGACCCGACCCGACGTTGACCCGACACGCATCGGCCTGTTCGGCATTTCCAAAGGCGGCATCGAAACTTACCTCACCGCGGCGGCTGATCCTCGTGTCGCCGTCGCAGTACCTTGCATCGCTGTGGAAAGTTTCCGCTGGGCGGTCGAAAACAACTCTTGGCAATCCCGCATCGGCACCGTCCAAGCCGCCTTCGATGCTGCCGCCAAAGACTCCGGTATCACTTCGCCCAGCGCCGACTTCGTCCATTTTTTTTACACGCGCATTGCACCCGGACTCGATCGTGCGTTCGACGGTCCCGCGATGGTTCCCCTCATCGCTCCCCGTCCACTCTTCGCCATCAACGGCGAGATCGACCCCCGCACTCCCCTACCCGGCCTCAAACTCTGCTGCGACGCCGCGCAGCTCGCCTATCACGCCGCCGGAGCTGACGAAAAATTTATCCAACTCATTCAGCGCGGCATCGGCCACAAGGTCACACCCGAGGCTTACCACCAAGCTCGCGAGTGGTTCGTCCGTTGGTTAAAACCCTGAGCCGCGAGCGACGCTGCTTGCGCGGCTGCGGCGACGGCCTACCTTAGAACTTTCATGAAATTCAATCCCGAGAAACCCGCCCTCTTCGGCGAAACCCTCGACTCTCTCACCGCGCACCTGCGCGAACTCGGCGAACCAGCCTTCCGGGCAAAACAGATTCTCGACTGGGTCTACAAAAAACGCGCCTGCACCTGGGACGCAATGACCAACCTTCCCAAGCCTCTGCGCACCAAGCTCGAAGCCACCTTCGACCTCACGCCTTCAACGCTCGTACTCTCCAAAGAATCCAACGACGTCACTGACAAGCTTCTGCTCGAACTCCGCGACGGTTCACTCATCGAGAGCGTCATCATCCGAGCCCCGCAAGACAATGTCGGCGAAGAACACTCGCGCAAAACCATCTGTATTTCCACTCAGGTCGGCTGCGCGATGGGCTGCGTATTCTGCGCCAGTGGCCTCGCGGGTCTTAAGCGCGACATGTCCGCCGGTGAAATCGTTTCCCAGCTTCTCCAAGTCTGCTATCGCGAAGATGCCACCACGCCCCGCGCTCGTCCCGAACTGGCCTCCTTCGATAACATCGTGGTCATGGGCATGGGCGAGCCTCTCGCAAATTACGACGCCCTAATCCGCGCCCTAACCATCCTCAACGCCGAATGGGGCCTCGGGTTCGGCGCCCGACGCATCACCGTCTCCACCAGCGGCCTCGTGCCGAAAATTCTCAAACTAGCCGAAGAGCCTATCGGTTTCCGCCTTGCCGTTTCCCTTCATGGTTCGACCAACGAGGTCCGCGAGAAAATCATGCCGGTCAACAAGGCTTACCCACTTGAGAAACTTATACCCGCCGTCCGTGAATTTTCCGAAAAACACGGCCGCATGGTCACCCTAGAGTTCATACTTATTGAAGACGTCAACGACTCCGTAGAGCAAGCCGGCGAACTCCGTGACATCGCTCGCGACTTGCACGCGCACGTGAACATCATTCCCTACAACACCGTCGAAGGCCTTCCTTGGAAACGCCCGAGCGTGCAAGTCCAGGAGGGGTTTGCCGATGTACTACGTGCCGCCCGAGTACCAGTCACACTGCGCCGCGAAAAAGGCCACGACATCGCCGCCGCCTGCGGCCAGCTGCGCCTCAAAACCGAAAAAGACCGCGAACTTGCCCAAGCCTAATCGCATGAGCTCTGCCGCTAAGTTCACCGTTGCGCCCTCCGCCCACCCAACGGCACTACGCATCCTCTTAGCTATTAGCGCAGGGCACCTACTTAACGATACTATTCAGTCGCTGCTACCCGCGCTCTATCCACTGCTGAAAGAATCGCTTAACCTAAGTTTTGCCCAGATCGGTCTCATTACGCTCGCGTTTCAACTCACCGCGTCGCTCTTGCAACCGGTCGTCGGCCTAGTCACCGACCGCCATCCGCAGCCTTACTCGCTTGCCACCGGCATGGGGTTCACACTGGTCGGGTTGGTGTTGCTCGCGTTTGCCAGGAGTTTTCCGGCGGTACTCATAGCCGGGGCGCTCGTCGGACTGGGCTCTTCCATTTTTCACCCTGAAGCTTCGCGGGTCGCGCGCATGGCTTCCGGGGGTCGCCACGGCTTCGCGCAATCGCTTTTTCAAGTCGGCGGAAATGCCGGCAGCGCCCTCGGGCCACTCCTCGCAGCGCTCTTTATCGCCCACCACGCCCAATCACGCGTCGCTTGGTTCGTGGTCGTGCCGATCATCGGTTTCGGCCTGCTCACGCGTGTCGGACATTGGTACAAAGCCCAACTCAGTGCGCACCACGCCGCCGCTCGCCGCGCAGCCCCGACCGCGCCTTTACCGCGCGGAAAAGTGATCTCCGCCATCGCGATTCTCGCCGTGCTGATTTTCTCAAAATATTTCTACATGGCCTGCCTAGGCAGCTATTACACGTTTTACCTGATTGAGAAGTTTCACGTCTCGATCCAGCAGTCGCAGTTTCTGCTTTTTCTTTTTCTCGGTGCTGTCGCCGCTGGTACGATCATAGGCGGCCCAGTCGGTGATCGCATCGGACGCAAAGCCGTGATCTGGGTCTCCATACTAGGCGTCGCGCCATTCACATTACTACTGCCCTACGCCAATTTATTTTGGACCGCCGGGCTCACCGTGGTTATTGGTCTCGTGCTAGCTTCGGCGTTTTCGGCGATTCTGGTTTATGCCCAAGAACTGATACCTAGTCGTGTTGGGCTCATTTCGGGCATCTTTTTCGGATTCGCTTTTGGTATGGGCGGCATCGGTTCGGCGGCACTTGGTAGGCTCGCCGATTTACGCGGTATTGGTTACGTTTTCCACGTCTGCTCTTTCCTGCCACTGCTGGGATTGCTGACTGCGCTTCTACCCGACCTACGCCGGAACGCAGCTTCGGCGTGAAGCAATTTTTTTGCTTAAAAATCCGCTTGCTCAGCGAGCGGAACTTTTTTTTGGATCAGTTTTCAAAGCGCACTAAGCTTTCTCAAAATCCAGCTTCATCCAATGATCGAAGTCACAGGCCTCGTTAAAACCTATGGCACCAAGCGCGCCGTGGACGGCATTAGTTTCAAAGTAAACCGCGGCGAGATCCTCGGTTTTCTCGGCCCTAATGGTGCCGGTAAATCGACCACGATGAAGATGCTCACCGGCTTCATCCGACCCGACGCCGGCACGGCCACCGTCGGCGGTATCGACGTCACAGTCGACCCCGTCGCGGTAAAACGCCAACTCGGCTATCTCCCTGAAAGCGCGCCAGCTTACCCCGAGATGACTGTCGAAGAATTTCTCTGTTTCATCGCCGAGGTCCGCGGCTTCTGCAACGCGACCGCCCAGCGCGAACGCGTCGAACACGTCCTCGGACTCACCCATCTCAACAGCGTCCGCAACCAAACCATCGAGACGCTTTCTAAAGGTTACAAACAACGCGTCGGCTTCGCGCAGGCACTGATCCACAACCCGCCCGCACTCATCCTCGACGAGCCGACCGATGGCCTCGATCCCAACCAGAAAAACGAAGTCCGCACCTTGATTAAAAACATGGCCGCCGAAAAAGCGGTGATTCTCTCGACACACATTCTCGAGGAAGTGGATGCGATCTGCACCCGCGTGATCATCATCGCGCGTGGTCGGGTCGTCGCTGATGAAACGCCAGCCGCCCTGCGCGCCCGCCAACCTGGCGCCCGGCTCGATGAAATCTTCCGCACCCTGACGGCCTAACCGAAAGTACGCCTGCTTCAAAACTTACTCTTTTCAAATCTCCGACTTTATTATGAGCCAGATCCGACCTCTCTTTAAACGTGAGTTCCTAGGCTATTTCCGTTCGCCGGTGGCCTATGTGTTCCTCGTCTCATTTCTCGTCATCTCTGTCTCGCTCGCCTTCTCCCGATACGGAAATTTCTTTAAGAATGGCACGGCCAGTCTGGAGAGCTACTTCATCTTTTTTCCCTGGTTGTTTATGTTTATCGTGCCCGCCGTGGGCATGAGACTATGGTCCGAAGAAAAACGGGCCGGCACGATCGAACTCCTTTTCACCTTACCTATCACGACGCTCGAGGCCGTTCTCGGAAAATTTCTCGCCGGGTGGGCGTTTCTCACGATCGCAATTTTACTGAGCTTCCCGATGGCTCTTACGGTGGGTTTCTTGGGCCAACCCGATTGGGGCGTTATGGCTGCGACTTATCTCGGCGCCATCCTCATGGCCGGCGCGTATCTCGGCATCTGCGCCCTGACTTCTGCGCTCACGAAAAACCAGGTCATCAGCTTCGTTCTAAGTCTCGCGGCGTGCGCGGTCTTTGTGTTTCTCGGCCTCAGTAGCTTCACGACGACGCTTGAAAGTATTCTGCCTGTCAGCGTCGCCGACATGGTCTCAAACTTCAGTTTCGTGACGCACTTCGACGCCTTCACCAAAGGCATCATCGATCCCAAAGACGTGATCTTCTTTCTCTCGCTGATGGGATTCACGCTCTTCCTCAACGTCGTCGCCCTCGAACGCTAAACCTTCGCCCCCGACCCCCATGAAACTCAGCGGCAAAGCCCTCGCCATCATCCTCCTTTTCATCGGCCTCGTTCTCGTCAACTACCTCGCGGCCAATCTCCCTGCGCGCCTCGATACCACCGCCGAACGCATTTATACGCTCTCTTCCGGTACTCAAGGGCTCCTAGCTAAAATCGAAGAGCCGATCACGCTCGATTTCTATTTCACCAAGTCAGCCAACGGGCTGCCCATCGCGTACAAAAACTACGCGACCCGCGTCGAGGAAATGCTACGCCAATACGCCCGCGCCTCCCGCGGAAAAATCACGCTCAACGTCATCGACCCTCGTCCCGACACTCCCGAAGAAGAGCGCGCCACGGCCGCCCGAATCCAACCCCAACTCATTCCAACCACCGGTGAACAAATCCAATTTGGCCTAGTCGCGACCCAAGCCGACCAACAAAAAACCCTCTCCGCGCTCAACCCCCAGCGTGAACAGTTCCTCGAGTACGATCTCTCCCAGCTCATTTATAGCGTTCAGCAGATCGACAAAAAGAAACTCGGCCTACTCACCAGCCTCCCGCTTCAGGGCACCAGTCCGCAGGAAGCTCAAATGATGATGATGATGCGCCAGCAGCCCCAACCCGGTCAATTCGTCACCGCCGAGTGGGAAAAAACGTTTCAAATTATCCGCATCGAGTCCACTGCCACCGAGCTCCCCGCCGGACTCGACGCACTTGCCGTCATCCACCCGCAAAACTTCGCGCCGAAACTCCAGTTCGCCGTCGATCAATTTATTCTAGGCGGTCGCCCTGTATTCCTAGCCGTCGACCCCGCCTCTCAGTACTTTAAACGCCAAAGCAATCCCCAGCAATCCATGCTGGGCAGCCCTACGCCCAACGTTTCCAGCGACTTCGCTCCGCTTCTATCTGCCTACGGCATCAACTACGATCCGCAAAAAATCGTCGGCGATCTTGAAAACGCCACGCAGGTCCAGACTCAAGGCGGCCAACTCGCCCGCTATCCCGTCTGGCTCAACCTACGCCGCGGCAATTTCAACGCCACCTCCGCGCCCACAGGACAACTCAACTCCGCCCTGTTCATCGAGCCTGGTTTTCTCACCGCGCAAACGGGCGCCACTACGACCTTCACGCCGCTCGTCGAATCCTCCGCTCAATCCGGCGACGTAGCAGCCATGGCCCTACAATTTTCTCAGCCCGACGCCATCGCCCGCCAAATCACGCCTACCGGCAAAAAAACCCTCGCCGCGCTCGTCACCGGTAAATTCAAAACCGCCTTCCCCGCGGGTGCCCCCCAAGATACGGACAAAAAAGACGCCGGGCCCGCCTCCACCCCGGCGCCGACGACGCCCGCCCTCAATGAATCTAAAACCACTTCGACGCTCTTTGTCATCGCCGACACCGACTGGCTCTTCGACGACTACAGCATCCGCAAAATGAATTTCTTCGGCCAAACCGCCGCCGAACCCTTCAACGATAACCTCGCCTTCGCCGCCAACACCCTCGAGTTCCTCTCCGGCTCCTCCGATCTCATTTCCCTCCGTGGCAAGGGCAACTCCGTTCGCCCATTCGAAGTCGTCCGCACCATGGAAATCGAGGCCAATAAAAAATATCAGGAAAAACTCACCGCCCTCGAATCCCGCCTCCAACAAGTCCAAACCAAGCTTAGCGAACTCCAGGGCAAAAAAGGCGAAGCCAACAAACTCGTCGCTTCCCCCGAAATCACCAAAGCCATCGGCGATTTCCAAAAGCAACAAGCGACCCTGCAAAGCGAACGCCGCGAGATCCGTCGTGCCCTCCGCGAAGATATCGACGCCCTCGAAAACCGCCTGCTCTTCATCAACCTATTAGCCAGTCCGCTGCTCATAGGCGCCTTCGGCATCTGGTTCGCCCGTGCCCGCAAAATCTCGCGCTGATCGCCTCTCCTTTCACCGATGAAACTCAAGCAACTACTCCTCATCGTCGCACTCCTCGCCGCGGTTTCCGCCCTCGTCTTTATCGTTCGCCGCCCCGCGCCTGCTCATTCGGCCGACGCCCGCCTTGGCCAACCCCTCCTCACCACCACCACCGCCGAAAAAATCGCCGAAATTCGGCTCACCGAGGCCGGGAAATCGCTGACCCTAAAACGCGACCCTGCCGGCGCGTGGTGCGTCCCATCGTATTACGACTTCCCCGCTGATTTCCCTAAAATCGCCCGCTTTGTCACAGAACTCGCCGAGACCAAGCTAACACGCCTCGTCACCACCAACCCCGACCGAATCGACCGGCTTGAGTTCAAGGACACGCACATCACTGTCCTCGATGCATCCGCCAAAGAGCTTACAGTCATTGCCCTTGGTAAAACCTCAGAAACCGGCGGTCGCTTCCTGCGCTTCGGTAAAGAAAGCAAAGCCTACCTCGCCGCATTCAATACCTACCCAGACCTGGAACCTAAAAATTGGGCCCAAACCGAACTGCTCAGCGTCAAACCCGACGAAATTGCTCAGATCGAAATTCCGTTTTCAGGTGATGAACGCATCATTTTTAAGCGCGCTAAAAAAGAAGATCCCTGGACAACCACCGCCACGCCGACCGGACAAAAATTAAAATCCGACGCCCTCACCCAGACGCTCAACACCCTTACCAGCCTACGCTTCAGCGACACCACTGAACTCGCCGACGCCAACTCTCTCGCCGCCAAAGCCCACGCGCGCATTTTCCAAATCGAGACGTTCGACAAGAAAATCCTTAAAATCTCTATTGGCCGCAAACCCGAGGAAAAGAAAATCAAGCCCCCTGTGGCCGACGCCAAGACGGGACTTTCTGCCCTAGGTTCTGCAGCGGAACTCGCCAATAAATCAGCCAACGGAATGCCAATCGAACCCGCCAAACCTCCAACACCAGAATTCGAAACGATCCCCGCTGGGCCGGTCTTCGTAAGCATCATTCACAGCGATTCAAATAACCTCATTAACGCCCTCATGGCTAAACGCACCTTTCAGATCCCCGAATACTCCTTCACCAGCCTCCCACAAAACTCCGGCAATCTTTTTGAAGTTACCCAAACCTCGCCTTCCGCTAACGAACCCTAGCCAAAAAACTCGATCCTTTACACGTATCAACATTTTCATATGTGTTGATATGTTATGTTAAACGAGCCTAAGATCCCCGCGCCCGTCTCCGTCCCCGCCGCATCGACGGATCGCCCGATTTCCGAGTTCTTTGCTCTTGGCCGGCCACTGCGCTCTCTGGAGTTTTTCCCGCCCAAGGACGACGCTGGCGTCGAAGCTCTCCGCGCCACCGCCACCGCGCTGAAACGCATGAACCCCGACTTCGTGTCGGTCACCTACGGCGCCGGCGGCACGACCCGCGATCGCACCGCGCAAGTCTGCGATTTTCTCAAACGCGATTTCGGCTTCACTGTCATGCCGCACCTCACATGCGTCGGCCACTCGCGTGAAGAACTCTCCACGGTTGCCGACCGCATTCACGCCAGCGGTTTCCGCAACATCATGACGCTCCGCGGCGATCCGCCCAAGGGCGAAACCGCATTCACCCCTTACAAAGACGGCCTCCGCTACGCCAGCGACTTGGTCGAACTGCTTAAATCGCGGCACAGCGATTTCTGCCTCGGCGTGGGCGGTTATCCCGAGAAACACCCCGAAGCCCCCTCGCTCGAAATCGACCTCGCCAACCTCAAGCGCAAAGTCGACGCCGGCGCCGCCTTCATCACGACGCAGCTGTTTTTCGACAACACCATCTACTACCGCTTCGTCGACAAATGCCGTGCCGCCGGGATCAACGTTCCCATCGTGCCTGGTATTATGCCTGTTCTCTCGCTAAAACAAATTCAGCGTTTCACCGCTATGTGTGGCACGAACTTGCCTCAGAAACTTATTACCCGCCTGGAAGTCGCCGCCGAAAACACCGAGGTCGTTGAAACGATCGGGATCGACTGGGCCCTCTCACAGATTCGCGACCTTTTAGCGCAGGGAGCCCCAGGCTACCACCTGTACATCCTCAATCGCGCCAAAGGCGCCCTCGCCCTCACTGCCGGCCTTGCAGCTTAAGATTATGAACTGGCGCAATACTGAGACCAAAGGAGCGATTAAGCTCTTCGCACTCTGAGCGCTAAGAGCTTAATCGAAGTTAACCTCCAGCCATTACGGCACGAAAACCCGCCTCGCTTAGAATACGTGCTATCGTTTCCCGTTGATCGCCCTGAATCTCGATGCGGCCTTCTTTGACGGTGCCGCCGCAACCGCACGCGCCGCGCATTTTTTTGCAGAGCTGTTCTTTTTCGGGCAGCCCGATGCCGATGAAACCGTCGACTACGGTAACGGTCTTGCCGCCACGTCCGCCGGTCTCGCGTCGCACATCGACGCGGCCGCGATTTTTCTCGGGCTTGCTCGGGGTTGCGGACGTCACCGCGCCGATCGCAATGGGTAACACCGGCACATTCGGCAAACCAGCACCACTCAACGCCGCAAAGGGATTATGCCCCAAAGACCCGCCGCCGTCAGTCGCTACTTTATCACCGCGCGCCATGGTTAAGCCCCCGCCTTTCGCGCCGCTCGTCCACCACATACGCCAACGGGAATATCGGTATCGCCACCCAAAAACATCAGAGCTTTGGCGTAGCTCCTATTCTCTAAAAAATGCACCAACTGCGGATGCAGCGCGAGCCGCCCTTGGACCAGAAAATCATCCAAATGCGCCATTTCCTCGGCAACCGATTGCCCGTCCCCAGCCTTAATCGCGGCGAGTAGAGCAACGATCGCGGCTTTGATTTGAATTTCCATGATGTTTTTAAAGTTATAGTTACGAAATTTTTACCCTGAGTCGACACCCATACTCTTAGATAGGCTACTAATCCGTCTGCTACCTACCTTAAGCGGGATTGCAATCCCTCAGAGCCACCCCCCACGTGCTTGTCTAGCCCATCGAGCCCTGCTTTAAATAAACCCTATCTCTTATTGGCGAGATCGCGCGCGCCGGTTCAACCCCTGCTCGCTGCGCTCAAGTCACCTTAAACCCAAACTCTTCCTTTCATGAATTCCATGTCCGTCCCGACCCAAGCCAACGCTGCCGTGATCGAGCAAATGTACCAAGCTTGGCTCGACCAACCCGATTCCGTCGACCCCACATGGCGCGCCTTCTTCCAAGGTTTCAGCCTCGGCAACAACAACGGCACCCTCTCCTCCGCTCTCGCCGGCCCCACCGACGCCTCCGCCAACGTCAACATCATCGATAGTCTCAAACAGGCCCACGTCCACTACCTCATCAACGCTTACCGCTCGATTGGCCACCTCCAGGCGCACCTCGATCCGCTCAGCGCCACCCCCACCCCCCTCGCCAAACTTTCCCTCGATCAATTCAACCTCTCCGACGCTGATCTCGACACCTCGTTTGACACGGGCACCTATCTCAACGGCGGCCAGATGAAGCTGCGCGAAATCGTCGCCTCGCTCCAACAGACTTACTGTGGCCACGTCGGCGTCGAATACGCGCACATCCAAGACACCGATTGCCGCCGATGGCTGCAGGATCGGATCGAGTCCACGCGCCTCCAACCGAAATTTACCCAACCCCAGAAGGTCCGCATCCTGCGCCGCGTCCACAAGGCCGAGTTGTTCGAGCGTTTCCTCCACACCAAATACGTCGGTCAAAAACGTTTCTCCCTCGAAGGCGGCGAAACGATTATCGCCGCACTCGATGCCATCATCGACCACAGTCCGGATGTAGGCGTCGAAGAAATCGTCATGGGCATGGCCCATCGCGGTCGCCTCAACGTCCTCTGCTCGGTCATGCGTAAATCGTTTGACCAACTCTTCGAACAATTCTCCGAAAATTACCTGCCCGACACCGTCGCTGGCGATGGCGACGTGAAATACCACCTCGGCTACGAGTCCATTCTCACCACCACTTCCGGCGCCAAGGTCGAAGTCCGCCTCGCCGCCAATCCTTCCCATCTTGAGATTGTAAATCCCGTCGTCGAAGGCAAAGCCCGTGCCCGCCAACGTATCCGCGGCGACACCGAGACGCGCACTAAAGTGCTCCCGTTGCTCATTCACGGTGACGCTGCCGTCGCAGGCCAAGGCGTGGTCGCCGAGACCCTCAATTTCTCCCAACTTCCTGGTTACCGCACCGGCGGCACGCTTCATTTCGTCATCAACAACCAGATCGGTTTCACCACCGACCCGCACGATTCCCGTTCGACCCGCTACTGCACCGACATCGCCAAGATGATCGAGGCCCCGATTTTCCACGTAAACGGCGACGACCCCGAAGCCGTCTGCATGGTGTCGCAACTTGCCCTCGAGTTCCGTGAACAATTCCACCGCGACGTGTTCATCGACATGTATTGCTTCCGCCGCCGCGGCCACAACGAGACGGACGAACCCGCTTTCACCCAGCCCATCCTCTACAAAAAAATCGCTGAGCATCCCCTCGTATCCGCCATTTATACGGGGCAACTCGTGGGCGCCGGCACCATCACCGCCGTGGAAGGGGAAGCTATCACCGCCGAATACTCCGCCGCTTTTGAGGAAAACCTCGCCAAAGCCAAAGAACGCGAAGCTGCCAAAATCGTCAAACGCGCCAAAACGAGACCGGCCGACGCGTTCAAAGGCTCAACCGCCGTTTTCCAACCTGGCTACAACCACACCGCCGTCCCCACCGGCGTGGACCGAGCCACCATCGACCGTGTTGTCCAAGGTCTCACCACGGTCCCTACAACGTTTAAGGTTAACCCCAAAGTCCAACGCTTCCTTGATGGCCGCGTCGCCGCCCACAAAGACGGCGGCTCAATCGACTGGGGTTTTGGCGAAGCCCTTGCCTTCGGCTCCCTCCTCGCCGAGGGCACGCCCGTCCGCCTCAGCGGCCAAGATTGCGAACGTGGCACCTTCACTCACCGCCACGCCGTCCTCAACGACGCCGAGACCGCCGAGAAATACACGCCGCTCAAAAACATCCCCGGTGCGACCGCCCGCTTCTGCGTTTATAATTCCCTGCTGTCCGAAGTCGCCGTCCTCGGCTTCGACTACGGCTACTCCCTTGATTACCCCGAGATGCTCTGCATCTGGGAAGCCCAGTTCGGCGACTTCGCCAACGGCGCCCAGGTCATGATCGACCAGTTCATCTCTTCCGGTGAATCCAAGTGGCAGCGCACCAGCGGCATCGTCCTGCTTCTACCCCACGGCTACGAAGGCCAAGGCCCCGAACATTCCTCGGCGCGCCTCGAACGCTTTCTCCAAGCCTGTGCTGAGGACAATATGCAGGTCGCCAACATCACCACCCCGGCGAACTTCTTCCATGCGCTACGGCGCCAAGTGAAACGCGATTTCCGCAAACCGCTTGTCGTGATGTCGCCCAAATCCCTTCTGCGCCATCCGGCCGCCGTTTCCAAACTTGAAGATTTCACCACCGGCGCGTTCCAGGAAATCATCGACGATCCCGCCGCGCCAAAAAAGACTGAGCGACTCATCCTCTGCTCCGGCAAGGTCTACTACGATCTCGTCGATTACCGCGCGAAAAACAAAATCACCGACACCGCCATCGTCCGTGTCGAGCAACTTTACCCGCTCCACCGTGACGCCCTCTCCAAACTCTCCGATGCCTACGGCCACAGCGCCCGCCTCATCTGGGCTCAAGAAGAGTCGCAGAACATGGGCGCTTGGTCCTATATCGCTCCGCAGCTGGAAGAAATCTTCGGCCGCAAACCCACCTACGCCGGTCGCGGCGCCTCCGCCTCCCCTGCCGTTGGCAACCTCGCACTCCACCGCCTGGAACTCACTGCCTTCCTCAACGAGGCCTTCACACTCTGATCCGCTCTAAATTCACTCACGCCTAGATTTTTTAAACCGCTCGAAACCTCCTGACCATGTCCCTCCTCGAAGTCAAAATCCCGCCCATGGGCGAATCCATCAGCTCCGGTGTCCTCGCCAAATGGCACGTCAAAGACGGCGACATCGTCAAAAAAGACCAACCGCTCTTCGAACTCGAGACCGACAAAATCACCTCCGAAGGCACCGCCGAATCCGCCGGTAAAGTCTCCCTCAAAGTCGCCGCCGGCACTGAAGTGAAAATCGGTGCAACCGTCGCCACCATCGACTCTGCTGCCACCGCCGGCGCACCCGCGCCCGCCGCCGCACCCGCTGCGCCCGCCGCCACAAAAGAAGCCAGCGCCTCCCCCGCCGTCCGTCGCCTCGCCGAAGAAACCGGGATCAACCCCGCCACCGTCTCCGGCACCGGCAAAGCGGGCCGCGTCACCAAGGGCGATATGCTCTCCGCCGGCGAAAAACCCGCCGCCCCAGCCATTCCTGCGGCCCCAGGCACCGTCGCTCCCGTGGCGACCCCGAAGCCCGCCCTCCTGGCTGGCGCCCGCCAATCGCGCCGCAAGATGACCCCGCTGCGCCAAAAAATCGCCCAGCGCCTCGTCGCCGCTCAACACGAAGCCGCCATGCTCACGACCTTCAATGAGGTCGACATGTCTGCTGTCATGGCCCTCCGCGCCAAATACCAAGACGATTTCGTCAAAAAGAACGGCTTCAAACTCGGCTTCATGTCCTTCTTCGCGAAGGCCGTCGTCAACGCCCTCAAAGAAATCCCCGCTATCAACGCCCAGATCGACGGCGACCACATCGTCGAAAATCATTACTACGACGTCGGCGTCGCCGTCTCGACGGAAAAGGGCCTCATGGTTCCCGTCATCCGCGACTGCGACACTTTGAGCATGGCCGGCATTGAAAAAGCCATCGGCGACGTCGCTAAGCGCGCGCGTGACGGCAAGATCACCCTCGCAGACCTCGAAGGCGGCGTCTTCACAATCACCAACGGCGGCACCTTCGGCTCGATGCTCTCGACCCCGATCATCAACGCCCCGCAGAGCGCCATCCTCGGCCTCCATGCCATCAACGAGCGCCCAGTCGCCCTCAACGGCCAAGTCGTCATCCGCCCGATGATGTATCTGGCCCTTAGCTACGACCACCGACTCGTCGATGGTAAAGAAGCCGTTACCTTCCTCGTGAAAGTCAAACAAGCCATCGAAGACCCCGCCCGTCTCCTGCTCGCCGTTTAAGCCCTTTAGACCCACCACGCAGAGCTCAGTCGGAGGCACCTCCTTCGCAGCTTAGTTCTACGTTCCTTGTTTCTTCGTAGTTCAAAAAAACTCCCATGTCTTCCGCTCCTTCTTCCTTCGATCTCATCGTCATCGGCGCCGGCCCTGGCGGCTACGTCTGCGCCTTCCGCGCGGCGCAGCTCGGCCTCAAAGTCGCCCTCGTCGACAAACGCGCCACCCTCGGCGGCACCTGCCTTAACGTCGGCTGCATACCTAGCAAAGCGCTGCTCCATTCCTCCGAGCAATTCGTCTTCGTCCGATCGCACGCCGCGGCCCACGGCATCAAACTGTCCGGCGTCGAACTCGACCTCGCCACCTTGCTGAAGAAAAAAGACGACGTTGTCACCAAGCTGGTCGGCGGTGTAGCCCAACTCGCAAAGGGCCGTAAGATCACCGTACTCACCGGCGCCGCGAGCTTCACCTCGCCCACAACGGTCAAAGTCGGCGACGAAATGCTCACCGCCAAAAACATCGTCATCGCGACCGGCTCTGCGCCCGTCGAGTTGCCGTTTATGAAATTTGACGGCACCAGCGTCGTCTCCAGCGACCACGCCATCAACTTCTCCAGCGTCCCGAAGAAACTCGTAGTTGTCGGCGGCGGCGCCATCGGCCTCGAACTCGGCTCGGTCTGGTCCCGCCTAGGCGCCGATGTCACCGTCGTCGAATTTCTTCCTAAAATCATCGCGACCTACGACGACGACATCGTCCGCAACTTCACCCGCATCCTCACGAAGCAAGGCCTCAAAATCGAGACCGGCGCTAAGGTCACCGGCTACGCCAGCGGCGTCCTCACCGCCGAGCGCGGCACCGAAAAACTTTCCTTTCCCGCCGACAAAGTTCTCGTGGCCGTCGGCCGTCGACCGTTCTCCGACAGCCTCGGCCTCGAACACGCCGGCGTGCAGCTCGACGAGAAAAAGCGCATCAAAGTCGACGCGCACCTCAACACCAATGTTTCCGGCATTTGGGCACTCGGTGATGTGGTCGCCGGTCCCATGCTCGCGCACAAAGCTGAAGAGGATGGCGTCGCGGTCGCCGAATGGATCGCTGGCAAAGCCGGTCACGTGAACTGGGATCTTATCCCAGCCGTCGTTTACACTGATCCCGAAGTCGCCTCCATTGGTCTCGGCGAAGACGCCGCGAAAGCCGCTGGCCTCGCAATCAATGTCGGTAAATTCAACTTTGCCGCCAACGGTCGCGCCCTCGCCAACGACGCCACCGAAGGATACGTCAAAATCATCGCCGACGCGAAGACTGACAAAATTATCGGCGCCCAAATTCTCGGAAAAGGCGCCGGCGATTTGATCAGCGAGATCGTGACGCACATGGAGTACGGCGGCAGCGCCGAAGACCTCGCGCGCACCGTTCATGCGCATCCGACGATGAGTGAAGCCGTCAAAGAAGCCGCTCTCGCCGTCAGCAAGCGCGCCCTCCACGCGCTTTAACCCGCCACGATCACCTTGGGTCCGTAAGACCAATGGCCGTCTCGTTACGGCCTGAAGAATTTTAGCGCTTCTCCTGCTCGATGCTCGCCACTTTACCGGACGCATCGTACACTATCTTGAGTTGCTCCAGCATGCGCCGCGCCGAGTGATTTAAATAGTAAGGATAAAAGGGATCACCCCACGCGTAATAGCGGTGATAGAATCCGCGATATAGGAGCACTCCGTCGCTGGAATCATAGATCATGTAACTCCAGATCTCAGCCGTACCCTGAGCATCCGTGCGCGCCAAGATCCGGTCGGGTTCACCTAGCGCTAGCTTCACCATTTCTTGATCGAATCCCACGCCCGCCTGCCCCTTCTTGATCATCTCTTGCTGCGCTGGCGTGAGACGCGCGAAGACCAGCGGATTTTTTTGGATCCGAGCCTCGGGCGTCGCGCATCCCGTCAACACCACGACCCACCAAAAAGCTCCCACCACGAGTCCGAATTTAAAACGTTTCATCTTGGTAAATACCTTAACAGTTCAGTTTAGAGTTCGCAACTCAGTGTCGCATCTCGACACATTTCGTTTCACGTGAAAACCCTCCTTCTCTGGGACATCGACGGCACTCTCCTCACTTCCGGCGGCGCTGGCATTCGCGCCCTGCGCACCCCGCTCCGCGAACTCCACAACATTCAGGCCAGCCTAGACGACATCGACTACGCGGGCCGCACCGATCGCCACATCCTGCGCCAGATTTTCACCCGCTACGATCTTCCCATCTCCGAAGAAAACTTCACTCGTTTCCTTGACCACTACGTCGCCACGCTGCCCACCGAGCTCGCCAACCCCGGCGCCTTCATTCTTCCAGGCGTCCCCGCCCTTCTCACCGCCGCGGCCGCGCGGCCAGACATAACCCAGGCTCTCCTCACCGGTAACGTTCAACGCGGCGCTCGCGCCAAGCTCGGCTTCCACGGCCTCTGGGATTTCTTCCCTTTTGGTGCCTTCGCTGACGACAGCGAACACCGCAACGACCTAGGCCCCCACGCCCTCCGTCGCGCCCGAGAACACACCGGCGTCGATTTTCCGCCCGAGCGTATCTGGGTCATCGGCGACACGCCTCACGACATCGCCTGCGGACGTATCATCGGTGCTCAGACTCTCGCCGTCGCTACCGGCAGCCACAGCATCGCCGCGCTTTCCGCCCACGCCCCCACCGCCGTCCTAGCCGACCTCAGCGATGCCACCGCCTTCTGGCGCTTGATCGACGGTGCTTAAAATATTTTTTACTTATCGGCTCGTTGCATTCACCACCTCAATTAAATTAAACTCATTTTTGGGCGTGGGAAATTTGTTTGCGACCCTACTGCGACCATCGAATAACGACGCAAGTCCTACGCCCTAGCGGCACTTTCCTAAAACTCGACACCACCGCCCGCCATGTCCCAGCAGTTCACTATCGCCATCGGTTCCGACCACGCCGGTTTCACCTACAAAGAAGCCATCAAAGCCATGCTCCTGACCGCCGGCCACACCGTGCGCGATCTCGGCACCCATTCGGAAGCGAGCTGCGACTACCCCGATTTCATCCGACCCGTCGCCGAAGCCGTCGCCCGCGGCGAAGTCCAGCGCGGCATCGTTCTCGGCGGCTCCGGTAACGGTGAAGCCATCGTTGCCAACCGCGTCAAAGGCGTCCGCTGCGGCCTGTGCTGGAACGAACAAGTCGCCATCTGGAATCGCTCCCACAACGACGCCAACTGTCTCTCCCTCGGTCAACGAACCGTCACCGAAGCCGAGGCTTTGCACATAGTGAAAGTCTGGCTCGCCGCTCCGTTTGAAGGCGGTCGCCACATCGGTCGCATCACTAAAATCGACGCGGCCTAAACTGACCCCACGCCAAGCCGAGCCGCAACGCCCATTCCTCATCGAGCTGCACCTATGGGCACGCGTCATCAAGGTTCGAAGGCCGAAACTCTCGCTCTCGACGCCTACCTCAAACTTATGCGCGCCGCAGATTCCGTCGCGGCCCGCGCCCACGTTGCTCTGCCCACTCATCTCACCCTCACGCAGTTCGCTGCCCTTGAAGCCCTCTACCACCTCGGGCCGCTCTTCCAATCAGAACTCGCCAGCAAACTCCTTAAAAGCGGTGGCAACCTCACGCTGGTTGTAAAAAATCTGGAGCGCGACGGCTTCGTCACACGCACCCGCGAGACCGGTGACCGCCGTTTCATCAAAGTCGAACTCACTCCCAAAGGCCGCCGTTTGATTGGCGCGCTTTTTCCAAAAATTGCTGCTAACCTTACCCGCGAGTTTTTGATTCTTTCAGTCCGAGACCAACTCGCCCTTGCCCGTATCTGCAAACGTCTCGGCCGCGGCCGCCTGCTCACCGCCTTCGCCGCCACCTAAGCGATCATAACCCCAACCAGGCCCCAACTCCGTCCACCCATGATCATTCGCGCTCTATTTTTGATCAGTCTGCTTTGCCTCACGCAGGTCTCTGCCGCCGACCTCCTCAATGGCCGCGACTTCACCGGCTGGGAACTCATCAGCCTCCCCACCACTCCCGCCGCCATCAATGCGGTCTGCCACTATAATACCGACGGTTCCCTCGCCGTCGCCGGTCAACCGGTTTGCTACCTCACGACTACAGCCACCTACGAGAATTACACGCTTCACGCCGAGTGGCGCTGGACCGACAAACCCGGCAACGGCGGCATCTTACTTCACATTGCCTCCGGCCCTAAAGACCGCGCCTGGCCGCTCTGCCACCAAGTGCAGACGAAAAACAAATCCGTCGGCGACCTCATCCCGATGGCCGGCGCCACCTTCGCCGAACCCCTCGATCCCGCTGCCAAAGTCCCGGCCCGCACCCACAGCGCTATCGACAGCGAAAAACCCGTCGGCGCGTGGAACAGCTGCGACATCGTCTGCCGCGACGGCACTATCATCGTCACCGTAAACGGCGTACTCCAAAATAAAATCTCCCGCGCCACGCCCCACTCCGGCCGCATTGGCTTCCAACTCGAGGGCATTCCCTTTGAACTGCGCGCCATCCGACTGACGCCACTCTGATGCGCCGAGCCTTTCGCTTAACTTTAAAAAATGCCCACGTTCTACGAACAACTCGCTGCGCTTGAGCGGGAGTCCGCGGCCTTTGTTCTAGTCGTCTTGGTCGATGCGCTCGGCAGCACACCCCAAGACACCGGCGCCAAAATGATCATCACGCCTGCCGGCCTACTTACGGGAACCGTCGGCGGCGGCCGCGTCGAAGCGCAAGCCATCGCGCTCGCTCAAGAACTCCTCGCCGCCTCCGTCACAAAGCCACGCTTCGTCAACTGGAGCCTCAAAGGCGACGTCGGTATGACCTGCGGCGGCTCCGTGAAACTCTACTTCGAACCCCACACACCCGCTGGGCCGTGGCCCATAGTAATCTTCGGCGCCGGGCATGTCGTCCAAGCCTTGGTGCCCGCGCTGCTCCCGCTAGCGTGCACCGTCACGGTGATCGACCCGCGCGCCGACTGGCTCGAGCGCCTGCCCCGCGCACGTAACCTCCAGACCATCGTCCACGCCCAACCCGCCGATCTTGTCCCCACGTTGCCCGCGTCCGCCTTCGTTCTCTGCATGACTAAAGGTCACGCCAGCGATCGCCCAGTCCTGCAACGCGCCCTAGCCGAGCGCACGTTTCCCTATCTCGGCGCCATCGGCAGCGCGGCCAAAGCTATCGTCCTTCGCCGGGAACTCGTCGCCCATGGACTCACGCTTGAACGCGCTGAGAAATTTTTCTGTCCGATCGGCGAAGATTTCGGGAGTAACCACCCGCACGAAATCGCCCTGAGCATTGCGGCCCAACTCTTAAAAATCCGCGACCAACTCGCATCGGCAACATCCCCTGTTAGCATCGCCAGTCCCGCGCTCGACTAAGTTAATTTCAAACGCTCCTGCACGGCGGCGAAAATCGCTTCACCCGTCGCAGGAGACGCGAGTAAAACTTCACCCCCCGGCGCACCGAAATTTGCCACAGCATCGCGAATCGCTTCGCGCACGCTAAAAGCTAACATCAACGGCGGTTCGCCCACCGCCTTGCTCCCGTGAATCGTGTTCGGTTGCGCTGCCATCGGCAGCAGCGTCACGTTCATTTCCACGGGTGCATCACTAAACGCTGGGATTTGATACGTGCTTGCGCTGTGCGTTAGCAAGCGGCCGCTCGCGTCCCATTTTAATTCTTCGCGCGTGAGCCAGCCCATGCCTTGCACGAACCCGCCTTCGATCTGTCCGCGATCAATCCCCGGATTCAACGAATCACCCACGTCGTGCACTATATCCACGCGCCGCACGCGATGCATCCCTGTGTAACCGTCCACTTCTACCTCAGAAACCGATGCGCCATAAGAAAAATAATGAAACGGCCGACCCGCCGCCTCCGCCCAGTCCCAGTGAATCCCCGGCGTCTTATAAAAACCCGTCGTCGAAAGGCTCACCCGCTCGAGATACGCACGCTGACACACCACGGCAAACGAAACGCAACGCGTCGATTGCCCGAGCACCGTCACCGCGTCGCCGGAAAAATCTAACTCCCGCGACTCGGCTTCATCGGCCCCAAGCAATTGCGCCGCCAATGGCCGCAAACGTTCACGTAGAATTTCGCAGGCGTTGCGCACGGCCGCACCGTTGAGATCCGCGCCACTCGACGCCGCCGTCGGCGACGTGTTGGGCACCTTATCCGTGCTCGTCGGCATCAACCGAATTTTTTTTGCCGATACGCCGAGCTCGCGCATCGCCACCCCAAGCATCTTCGTGTTCAAGCCCTGACCCATTTCCGTGCCGCCATGATTCACTTGCACGGAACCATCCGGATAAATCAGCACCAATGCGCCCGCCTGATTGTAATGCGTGAGCGTAAAAGAAATCCCGAACTTTACCGGTGTCACCGCAAGCCCTCGCTTCACCCGCCCGCTCTGCGCATTCCATACCGCAATCGCGCGACGCCGCTCAGCGAAACTAGCTTCGGTTAAGACCCGGTTCCACACTTCTTGTATCCGGTTAATTCCGAGATCTTGACGATAATGAGTCGTATTTGTCTCACCTGCGCCGTGATAAAAATTCCGCGCACGCACGATTTCTGGTGCAAGCCGGAGCCGACCGGCGATGCGTGAAACGATTTCTTCAACTACGAGCATGCCTTGTGGCCCCCCAAAGCCACGAAACGCCGTGTGCGAGGTCACGTTCGTCTTTGCGATCCGTCCCGTGAAGCGCACCGCGGGGATGAAGTACGCGTTGTCCAAGTGAAACAACGCGCGGTCACAGATCGCCTGCGAAAGATCCATCGACCAACCGCCGTCGGAAACAAGTTCCACCTGCGAGGCGAGCAAGCGCCCCTCGCTATCATAGCCGACCTTAAACTTCGCCCAAAACGGATGCCGTTTTCCGGTGATCATCATGTCGACATCCCGGTCCAATTGCCAATGCACGGGCCGCCCGGTTTTTAGCGCCGCGAGCGCGACGATGGCCGCGGGAGCGTTGCCCTGCGTTTCCTTGCCCCCAAAACCGCCGCCCATGCGCGGTGATTGCACCACGACTTTGTGACGCGCCACGTGCAACACTTCGGCGACAATGTTTTGGATTTCCGAGGGATGTTGCGTCGAGGAATGCACCATCATCGCCCCATCCTCGCCCGCCTCCGCCCAAGCGGCCTGCGTCTCGAGATAAAAATGCTCCTGCCCGCCAAATTCAAATTCGCCTTCGAGGGTATGCGGCGAAGCAGCCAGTGCTGCCACCACGTCACCGCGGACTAGTTCGTGCGGCCGCGAGTGAAAACTGCCTGCCGAAATCGCCGCCCTCACGCCGAGTAACGGCGGCAACGGCACGTAATCCACCTCCACCATCGCTGCTGCCGCACGACACGCTCGAATCGAATCACCGACGACGATGGCTACGATCTGGCCGTGAAATTGAATCTGGTCCGTCGCGAGCATCGGCTCGTCAGGTAGCACGGGACCGACGTTATTTTCGCCCGGAATATCTTCCGCCAACAACACGGCTGCAATTCCCGCACATGCACGCGCCTTTGTAGCGTCGCGTCGCGTAATCTTAGCCCGAGCGTGCAGCGCCATCACTGGCCAAACCTCCAACATCGGCCGGCGCTGGGCCGTGTCGTCCACGTATAATGCACGTCCCGTCACGTGACCGACCGCACTATCGTGTCGCAAGGCGTGCGACGCATCAGTCGGTGGCACGGGCGCACCCACGGCAAAATCCAACACGCCGTCCTGTGCGAGGCTGTGTTCCCCACTCACAAATTTTTCCCACAAACTCACGATCAGCCCACGCCGATAATCTGCGCCGCCGCGCACATCGTCGATGGGCGTGAATTCCGTACGCAATACCGCCGCCACGGCTTCTGCCGCGGCCGGGAGCGTCTTGCCCAATAGCGCCGCCTCCGAAAGCAATGCTCGCACCGGCGTCGCAGCCACTCCGCCAAACGCCAAGCGAGCGAACCGCACAACACCTGCGGCGTCGGTCTCCACGCGAAACGCGCCAGCAACGATGCTGATGTCCATATCGCGCCGCTTCGACACTTTGAAATAATCCACACGTCGCGTATGTCCCGCCATTGGTGACACTCGCGGCACAACGATTTCTTGGATCACTTCATCTGCCCGTAATACGGTCTGCCGATAACCAATAAAAAAATCTTGTAGCGCCACCGTGCGTTCACCACTCGCGGCCGTGAGCACCAGCACAGCATCCAGCGTAAGCAATAATGGCGCGCTGTCGCCAATGGGAGAGGCGGTCGCGATATTACCGCCGATTGTCGCGCGACTGCGGATTTGTCGCGACGCATATACAGAAAGCATTTTTTGCAGCGACGGAAACTCCGCGCCCAATGCCTCTTCGACATTCGTCAGCGTCGCGCCAGCGCCGATGCGCCACGCGGAGGGCGTCTTTAGGATTTGCGTGAGCTCAGACACTGCTTCGACTGAAATCAGTAGTGGAAAAGCCTTCGCTTTTTTGTTCAACTCCACCCCGATCTCCGTCGCCCCCGCCACCAGCTGCGCGGCAGGATGTGCGGCCTTCAATGCAAACAAAGCCGCGAGCGAGGTGGGCCGAAAAAAACGTTCTCCGCCAGCCGCGTAGTCCAGCTCCCCGAGAGCCGCGAGCGGCTGCGTGAGGCGTACTTTAAATTTATCTGCACCACGTTGGGCCATCGTAGCGAGCGCGGCATCGCGGATCGGTCGATAGCCGGTGCAACGACAGAGATTTCCGCAAAGTTGGTCGCTGATTTTAGCCGATGCCTGACAATCGCTACGGTTGTAAGCCTCAAACATCGAGACCACGAAACCCGGCGTACAATAGCCACACTGCGAGCCGTAATGCTCAACCATGGTGCTCTGCGCGGGATGTAATTTCGCGCCGTCTGCAAGTCCGTCGACCGTGATGACTTCACGGCCAGCGAACATCGGCAGAAGCGCGATGCAGCTGTTGATAGCGCGATACGTGGGCTGACCGTGCGCGTCATGGTCGACGATGGCCACGGTGCAGGCGCCGCAATCGCCCTCGGCGCAGCCTTGTTTACTACCCGTGCAACCGTGCGTGCGTAGGTAATCGAGTAAGGTCGTCGTCGGGGCGAGGCCATCGATGCGCATCGCTTTGCCGTTGAGGATGAAATCGAACGCCATGGTGCCGCCCTATACCGCCAATCGTGCCAACGTGCGCGCTAGGACTTCTACGCCAGCGGCGATGTGCTCGGGCGAAGCGTATTCCTCGGGGCGGTGACTCCAGCCGTTGCGACACGGAATAAAAATCATCGTCGTGGGGCTCACGCGCGCCATGAACAGCGAGTCGTGATACGCGCGACTTACCATGCGGCGGTGGCGCAGGCCGAGTTCCGCGCAAACTTGCTCGGCGATGGCGATCGTGCGGGCATCGCCGGGCGCGGGCGGATCGGCGTTGATTTCGTAAAATTCGAGCTGCACGGAGCGCCGTGCGCAGATTGCGGTGGCGGCGTGGCGGATCTCACCGAGCGCTTTTTCACGCGTGTTGAGCCGAGTGTCGCGCAGATCGATTTCAAGATACGCGCGATAAGGCACGCTGTTGACCGCCCCAGGTTCGATGCGAAACACACCGGTAGTCCCAACGGTATCGGGACTGCCGCTATTTTTAGCCGCATGTTCCACGGCAAGTGCAATCTCTGCCGCCGCAAGTCCAGCATCGCGCCGACCGGGCATCAAAACCGCGCCAGCGTGGCCACCTTCGCCAAGAAGCGAAACCCGGTAGCTGCTCGGGCCGGCGATGTGTTCTACGATCCCGATGGGAATATTTTCCGCTTCGAGCAACGGTCCTTGCTCGATGTGCAACTCCACGAACGTGTGGTAAAAACCTTCCGGCAATTTTACCGATTCAAGCGCGCCTTGGCAGCCGGCGGCCGCGCGCAACTCCTCCAGCGAACGACCCTCACGATCGCGGAGCGCACGGGCTTTTTCGAGGGGCAAGGCACCGGCGAGCAGGCGAGACCCGAGACAACCGATCCCGAAACGCGTCGGCTCTTCAGCGGTGAACATCACGACTTCAATCGAGCGGCGCGGCTGGAAGCCGGCACGTTTCAGCGCATGCAATGCCTCGAAGCCGCCCAAGACGCCGACGACCCCATCGTAAAGTCCGGCATTAGGAATCGCATCGGTGTGCGAGCCCGTGCCGACAGCGGGCAACGTCGGTTCACTGCCTTCCCAGCGCGCAAAAATATTTCCGACCGCGTCTTCACGGAGTGTGAGTCCAGCCTCGCGGGCGGCGCGGCGGACGTATTCACGGCCACGTTGGTCGGCTGCCGTAAAAAGCACGCGCGTCACGACGGGCGCGGGCGCCTCAGAGATCAACGCAAGTTCCTGCAGGCGCCGCACGAGTGCGGCCGAATCCACTTTGAGAGCGAGCGGAGCGGCGGCTTGGCTCATAGCGCGGGGCGGTTGACGTCCTTGTAATAGAGATAGCGCGCGGGAATCTTACCCATCGCAACGAACCATTGTGGGCAATACGAGCCCATCCAGATCACGTCGCCGGATTGCACCGGATACCACTCGTCTTCAAGTCGGTAAACGCCTGCGCCTTCAAGCATGAGCAAACCGTGCTCCATGATGTGAGACTCGACGAACGGCAGATGTCCACCGGGCTGATAAGCGAAAATATTAACCGCCAAATCGTAGCCAGGCTCGTCGGGCAGCAACACCTGCAGATTAGCCGCCTGGTCGCCGAGAAAGGGCGTGCCTTTGACCTTCGCTATTTCACTGATGATCACGCGCGGGGCAGGCGCACCAGCGAGCGCTTGAAATTTTTTCTGAAAGAGCGTGAGTTGAGTGCCGGCTTTGAGCGCGGTGAGCGTCCAAGCCTGACCTGCAGGCGCGAAGAAAAATCCTCCGGCTTCGCAACGTTGACGGTGGGTGCCGACTCCGAGTGTACCGCCGCCACTCATGAAATAGCCGAAAGTCTCAACGTCGCTCGCGGCGACGTTGGCCGCGCCACCTTTATTAAACGTGACCTGCGTCTGCGCGAAACGCGCACCCATGACCGGACTGATGAGCACGATCGCGGTTGCATCGGTAAAACCGGGCAGCGAGCTGGCGACGTGGTTATTAGGGGTGATGAGCGCGTGCCGAGCGGCGACGCGAGCGCGAGTGTGGCCAAAGAGTTCAGACATGGTGGTAATTTGGGTGCGAAACGCTGGGACAGGCAAGTGGGTTGGCGTGATCGATAGATTCAGAGCGGACCGACAGGACGGAGAAATTCGGCGCGCGGCGAAGGCAACGAGAGGCGGCCGTCACGCCAAGCGGCTTGGCCACGGACGAACGTGTGCGAAATGTACGTGCGATTTTTGCGACCGACGTACGCGCTGGTGCGGTGGCGGGTCCAAAGGTCTTCAGCGGAAATTTTTCCCGGCTCCTGCAGGGAGAAAATCGAGAAATCGGCGTCGCGGCCGAGGGCGATGGAACCCTTGCGCTCTTCGATGCGGAAGCGGCGAGCGACATTGCGCGCGAGGACGGCGGCGAGCGTGGGCAAATCGTTTTCGAGCGTCGCGGCGCACTCGTTCAGGAGCAACGAAGCGCCGTGTTGGACACCACTAATACCGCCCCAGATTTCAAAAAAGTTTTTCGACGTCTTCATCGCGGGCGGAGCCGGCGAGTGGTCGGAGCCGACCGTGTGAATGCGACCGGCGCGGAGTTCGGTCCAGAGCGCGAGACGGTTTTTCTCGTCGCGAATCGGAGGCGCGCATTTGCCGGCAGCGCCGAGTTTGGTGACGTCCTTGTCGTTGAGTAAAAGATAGTGAGGACAGGTTTCGGCGGTGACGTCGACACGTTGCGCGCGGGCGGCGGTGATGAGCGCGATGCCTTCGGAGCTGCTGACATGGACGATGTGCAGCGAGCAACCCGTTTCGCCGGCCAGCTCGAGCGCGGTGCGAATGGCGGTGAGCTCGACTTCGACGGGGCGAGAGGCGAGCCAAGCTTTCGCGTCGTTGCGGCCCTTGGCTTTTTCCATCGCGGTAAATTTCGCCGCGAGTGCGTCGTCTTCGGCGTGGACGGCGACGAGCATGCCGAGTTTAGCGGCGCGCTTCATGCCTTCGCGGAGAACGGTCGCGTTGACCGCACCGAAACTGTCGATGCCACTATTACACATGAACGCTTTTAGTCCGATGGCGCCGGCATCGCGCAGGCCGGCGAGTTTGTCGAGGTTACCAGGGACCAGTCCGCCCCAGAGCGCGAAATCGACGCAGGATTGTTCTTCGGCGAGCATGCGCTTGGCGCGGAGACTCGCAGCGTCGAGGACGGGCGGCTCGGAGTTGAGCGGCATATCAAAAAAACACGTGCCGCCGCCTGCGGCGAGCGCGGCCGAACCAGAACCAAGGCCTTCCCAATCGGCGCGCCCGGGCTCGTTGAAATGTACGTGCGCATCGATGATGCCGGGGAAGACGTAGCAGCCTTTAGCGTCAATGGTCTCGTGTGTGAGTTCGGTGATCTCGGGGGCGATCTGGACAAATTTTCCGTGACGGACGCCGAGGTCGGCCCAGATCACACCGCCGGTGGTGACGAGTTTTCCCCCGCGAACAATGAGGTCGAGACGCTCGGGCTCGGGCGAGATCTTGGCATTTTTTGAGACGAGCGTGGTGCGTTTCATGAGGCGTGAGTGCGTGCGAGGCGTGCGAGAAAGTCGATCAGCACCTCAAGAGCGAGCGCGATATCGGCCGGGGAAGAGTATTCGTCGGGATGATGACTGAGGCCGGCGCGACTGCGCACGAACACCATCGCAACCGGCGTGAGCGCGGAAAGAACGACCGCGTCGTGGCCCGCGCCGCTGGCGAGCGTCAGGTTTTTGCCCTGCACGGCGCGGACGCTGGCGGCGAGCGCGGCGGTGAGCGCAGGCGAGCACGTGACGGCAGCGTTGTCCTGCGTAGGAGTCCAAGTGAACGTGAGGTGACGGCGCCGGGCGATGAGGATGGCGATGGCCCGCAGTTGGCGCAGTGCGGAGCGGCGAACAAGGTCGCGCGGATGCCGCAGATCGAGCGAGAACGCCGCCGTCGCGGGGATGACGTTGGCGGCGCCGGGCGCGACGGACATCGTGCCGACCGTGGCGACGAGGTCTGGCGTGCGTTGCGCGAGCGCTTCGGCAGCGAGCGTGAATTCCGCGGCGCCGGCGAGCGCATCGCGGCGGAGATTCATCGGCGTGGTGCCGGCGTGGCCGGCACGGCCATGAAAGGCGAGCTTCGCGCGCGTCTGTCCTGCGATGGCGGAGACGACGCCGACGGCGAGTTTCTTAGTCTCAAGCACGGGGCCTTGTTCAATGTGCACCTCGACGTAACCAAGCAGATCGCGCGGTGCGTGCGCGCGACGAGGCAACTTGAACGATTGAGTAGTGGGCGTGAGCGTTTCGAGCGCGGTGCGCACGCTGAGGCCGGCGGCATCGGTGAGCTTGAGATCGGCGGCGCGAAGTTGGCCACAATAGCCTTTACTACCAAGGTAGGCGCTGGCGAAACGCACACCTTCTTCCTCAGAAAAACCGACCACTTCGACGGCAAACGGTAGCGTAACACCACGGCGACGTAGTTCGGCGAGCGCGACGACCGGCAGCAAGACACCGAGAGCGCCGTCGAAACGTCCGGCATCGCGTACTGTGTCGAGGTGCGAGCCGAGCAACAACGTGCGGAGGCGAAGTGCAGTAGTTGTTTCAAGGCGACCGATGAGATTGCCGACGGTATCTTCGCGGGTCACGAGACCGGCGGCGCGCATCCAGGTGGCGACGAGAGCATTGGCGCGTCGCATCGCGGGCGAGAGAAATGTACGCGTGATTTGGCCGGGCTCGTCGGTGACTTGAGCGAGTTCAGCGAGGTAACGAGCGAGGAGTTGAGCAGAGGCGTGCATCAGCTGCCGCGATACGTGTTGTAGGCCCAAGGCGTGAATAAGAGCGGAACGTGATAACCGGCCGTGGCGTCGGCGATGGCGAAACGGATCGGCACGCGATCGAGAAAAGGCGAGGCGACGCCGCGCGAAACAAAATAAGCTGCGACATCGAAGATGAGTTCGTAGCTGCCGGCGGTGATTTCCTCGGCGTTGAGCAACGGGTCCTCGGTGCGACCGTCGGCGTTGGTCACGACGGTTTTGATCAGCTGCGGCGCGACACCGGGGGCATGGCGATGGAGCTCGATGCGCAATCCCGAAGCGGGGCGGCCAGTAGTGAGATCGAGGACGTGGGTGCTGAGTTTACCAGTCATCAGAGAGTTTTCTCCAAAAGATCGTTGAGACGCAGGTGAGCGATTTTTTCTATTTCGCTAAGAGCAGTGGTGAATTCGTGCTCGGGGTTTTGCTGAAGACGGCCGGTCATCGCGGCGAGGATAGCGGATTTGGCGTTGAGCCGGGCGCAGATAATAAACGGAAAGCCGAAGCGCGCAAGGTAGGCGGTGTTGAGGCGCTGAAATTCAGCGAGTTCGGCGTCGGTGAGGCGGTTGAGGCCGGCGCTGGCTTGTTCGCGGGTGGATTCGGCGGTTAGGGCGTTTTGTTGAGCGAGGCGGCCGGCGAGATCGGGGTGAGCGCGGATGAGCACAAGTTGGCGGGCGGGCGAGGCGGAGCGCATCGTGGTGCAAAGCTCGACGAGGAGGTGCGTAGGGTCGCGAAAGGGTCGGCGCGGCCATGTCTCCTCGACCACCCACGGAGAATGCTCAAAGAAATGACCGAGCGCGGCGGTGAAGGCCGCGCGGTCAAGGGCGTTGAGTTGGTGGAGGGTTAGCATCGAGAAGCGGCGTGAGCCGCCAGACGAGGGCGCGCGGTTAAGCGAGCAATTCGTAAGCGGGCAGCGTGAGAAATTCGTCGAGCTGTGGCGATTTCACCATGAGCATGAAAATCTCGATCGCGCGGATGAAATGGCCGCGCAGGTAACGATCGGCGCCGATTTCGTTTTTAATTTTGGCGAGTTCCTCCCCGAGGAATTGATCGTAGAGAGCGGTGGTGAGGACGCGGCCGTCGGCGAGTTTGGCGCCGGTGTGGAGCCATTGCCAGAGCTGCGCGCGGGAAATCTCGGCCGTGGCGGCGTCTTCCATGAGGTTGTAAAGCGGGACGCAGCCGAGGCCGCCGAGCCAGGCTTCGACGTATTGGACGCCGACGCTGAGGTTGGTGCGGACGCCGGCTTCGGTGATGGTGCCGACGGGCGGAGCGAGGAATTCAGCAGCGCTGGGAATGACGTCGTCGCGCTGGCGCGAGATTTGATTCGATCCGGGCATGTGTTTGTCGAAGGCTTGAAGCGCGACCGGGACGAGGCCGGGATGCGCGACCCACGTGCCATCGTGGCCGTCGGAGGCTTCGCGTTCTTTATCGGCGAGGACCTTGGCGAGCGCGGCGTCGTTGGCGGCGGGGTTGTTTTTGATAGGAATCTGAGCAGCCATGCCGCCCATGGCGTGGGCGCCGCGGCGGTGACAGACTTTGATCACGAAGAGCGAGTAAGCGCGCATGAACGGCGCGGTCATAGTGACCTGCGTGCGATCTGGGAACACGTAGCCGGGGCGACGTTTTAGTTTTTTAATGCAGCTGAAGATGTAGTCCCAGCGGCCGCAATTGAGTCCGGAGGAGTGATCGCGGAGTTCGTAGAGAATTTCTTCGGCTTCAAACGTAGCAAGGATCGTCTCGATCAACACCGTGGCGCGGATCGTGCCGCACGGGACGCCGAGGGCGGCTTGCGCATGAACAAAGACATCATTCCAGAGACGCGCCTCAAGGTGGCTCTCCATTTTCGGCAGGTAAAAATAAGGACCGGTGCCGCGGGCGAGGGCTTCTTTGACGTTGTGGAAAAAATAGAGACCAAAATCAAAGAGCGAGCCGCTCACGGGATTGCCGTCGAGGAAAACGTGTTTTTCGGGCAGGTGCCAACCACGAGGCCGCACGACGAGCGTGGCGGTCTGAGGCTTGAGCGCGTAGGCTTTACCCTCGGGACTGGTGAATGAAATGGTGCGGCGGATGGCGTCGCGGAGATTAAGTTGCCCCTCGAGAAGATTGTTCCAAGTCGGTGACGTGGCGTCTTCGAAATCAGCCATGAACACCTTGGCGCCTGAATTGAGGGCGTTGATGACCATCTTGCGGTCTACGGGGCCGGTGATTTCGGTGCGCCGATCGCTAAGATCCGGCGCGGGCGGGACGACGCGCCAGGAAAGATCGGCGCGGATGGCGGCGGTCTCGGGCAAGAAATCCGGGAGGTGGCCAGCGTCGAGTTGACGTTGGCGCTCGACGCGGCGGGCGAGCAATTCGAGGCGTCGGGCGTCAAATTTACGGAATAGCCCAGCGAGAAACTCGCAAGCGGAGGGCGTGAGGATCTCAGCAGTGACGGCGTTGATCGGCCCGCGGATTTCTAGGCCGGCGATGGTGGTGGTGCTCATGGAAAGTGAGAGAGGTGCGAGGAGAATGAGTTACGCGTTGTCTCGTGTCATTCACTTACTAACGCTGAATCTTGAATGAATTCGATTTGCGCGTTGAAAACAATGTCCGAGAAACACCTATGAGGCAAGCAGCCTTCATGCGAGAAGCCGTCCAATTGGCCGAAACCGGCATGCGTTCGGGTCGGGGTGGGCCATTTGGCTGCGTCGTCGTGCGTCGAGGCGAGGTCGTGGGCCGCGGCAGCAACCGCGTGACGTCCACCAACGATCCCACCGCCCACGCCGAGGTCGTCGCGATCCGCGATGCGTGCACAGCGCTCGGTACGTTTCAACTCACCGACTGCGAACTTTATACCAGTTGCGAGCCGTGCCCGATGTGCCTCTCGGCGATTTATTGGGCACGAATTCCGCAAGTTTTCTACGGCAACACGCGCGCCGACGCCGCCGTAATCGGCTTCGACGACGAATTTATTTACCAACAAATCCCCCTGCCGCCCGAGCAACGCACCGTGAAGATGGAGCTCTTTCTGCGCGAGGAGGCACAAACTGCATTCAAGGAATGGGCTGCCAAGACCGACAAGGTCCACTATTGAGCGCATCCACCCCGCCGCAAAAGCACGTCCCAACTCTTGCCAAAACCAACCACCCTCCCACTGTTTGCCCATATGCATTTCTCTAGCCTCCAGCCCAACCTCGCCGAACCGACCCCTCGCCTCGATGACGAAGAGGAGGACGACGACGAAAAAGAAGAAGCCGCCGGCAAAAAAAACGGCGCACCCGTCGCGCTGCTCATTCAGAAAAAATTTCTAGAACAACGTAAGGTTTTCCTTTGGGGCGCCGTGACCGACGCCTCCGCCAAGGATATCACCGAGCGTCTCCTCTACCTAGAAGCTGTCGCCCCCGGCAAAGCGATCACGTTCTACATTAACACCCCCGGCGGCTCCATCACCGCTGGCATGGCTGTTTATGATACGATGAAGTTGATCACCTCGCCGATCACCGTGGTCGTCACCGGCATGGCTGCATCGATGGGCTCGATCCTGCTCTCAGGCGTCCCCAAGGGCCGGCGCCTCCTTTACCCGCACGCCCGCGTCTTGATTCACCAACCGCTCATCTCCGGCCGCATGGTTGGCCCCGCGACCGACATCAACATTCAGGCTAAGGAAATGGAAAAAATCCGCGCCGAGTTAAACGAGATCCTTGCCCAAGCTTCCGGCCAGCCCATTGAGGTCATTAACCGCGACACCGACCGCGATTTCTATCTCAACGCCAAAGAAGCCATCGCCTACGGTCTCGCGGACAGCATCGTCGATAAGCTCTGAGAGTTGCGACGCGTGTCGTCACTCATGGTGCGACACGCGCTCTTGTACGTAAAAATCACGGCTAGCCCTTATCAAGGGTTGCCGTAAAGGGAATTTTGGCCTGACCTTCGGGTTCTTCCCTCCCCATGAAGTTTTTACCCCTTCGTCTGCTCGCGTGCGCACTGCTCGCTCACATCGCGCACGCCCAGTCGCCTCTCACGCTCACCGCTCCCGGCGCCCTAAAAACTCTTGGCGTCAATTGGCAATCCGCCAGCGCACTCAGCGGCAATCCGCGCCACGATAAAATTCTCACCGTAGTCCCTGGCTCGGGCATACTTGTCAATAATCCCAGCAAGCAGTCCCGCGCTCATCTTGTCACCGCTTGGGATCACGCCGACGTCGAACTTGAACTCGATTTCCTCCTCACCGCCGGCTCCAACTCCGGCGTGTACCTGATGGGTCGCTACGAGGTACAGCTCTTCGACAGCTGGGGCCAGACCGCCGCGCCCAAACCTTCTGATTGCGGCGGTATCTATGATCGCTGGGACGATGCCCGCGGCAAAGGTAACGAAAGCTACGACGGTACCGCACCCCGCGCTCACGCCGCTCGAGCCCCCGGCCTCTGGCAGCACCTCCGCATCGAATTCCGCGCCCCGCGTTTCGACGCCGCCGGCAAAAAAACCGCCAACGCCAAATTCCTCCGCGTATTTCTAAACGGTTATCTCATCCACGAAAACGTCGAGGTCAGCGGCCCCACGCGCAGCGCCTTATTTGAAAAAGATCCCGAAGCTCCGCGCGGCCCGCTCATGATTCAAGGCGACCACGGTACGCTCGCCGTCCGCGCCTTCTCCGCACAGCTACTTGACAGTCCCGCCCTGACGACGAGCGGCTTGACCTACGAACTCTACGTAGGTCCGCAAAAAGGCATCGCCGATTACGTCGCTAAGCCCGCCGACTCCGGCCCGCTTCCTAACTTGTCGGTCTCTCCGATTCAAAAATCCGGCAAAGGCGCCCTCGTTATCAAAGGCACCCTTCACGTCGGTCGCACCGACACGTACACGTTCAGCGCCGAGACGCGCAACCCCGCCCGCCTCCTCATTGACGATCAACTCGCCATTACTCCCCTCGAGCTCGGCGCCGATGGCCTGACCGTCAAGCTCACGGCCGGCGACCATCCGTTCCGGCTCGATTATCAACACGTCCGTGCCGCCCGCGCCTCGCTCACTATCGGCGTCCGCGGCATCGGTCTGTCCGCTCAGTCGTTCACGTACGTCGAACCCAACGCCAAGCCGAAGATCGCGCCTTCCATCCCGCTCAAGCCCGGCGAACACCCCCGGCTCCAGCGCGGCTTCGTGCCTTACGAACCCAAAAAGCGCCTCTACGCGATCAGCGTCGGTTCACCCACGGGCACCCACTTCGCCTACGATTTTGAAACCGGTTCTCTGCTGCGCGTCTGGCGCGGCGGCTTCGTCGACGTCGCCGACATGTGGGAGAGTCGCGGTGATTCCCAACAAGCCCAACCCTCCGGCCCCGCCCTCACGCTCAACAGCAAACCCACCGTCGCCCTCCTCGAGAGTTTCTCGCACGACTGGCCCGACGCGCCCGAGCCGCTCTGGTCTTCGCAAGGCTACACGCTGGCAGCCGACGGCACGCCGACTTTCCTCGGCAAACTCGCCCAGCTCGAGATCCGCGACACCTTAGTCCCCGGCGCCGACGGCCGTAGCCTCACGCGCACGCTAGTCTTCAACGGTCGCAACACGTCTTGGGAGACCTACGTGTTACTCGCCGAAGCCGACGTGATCACTGCTCAACCCGACGGCAACGGCTGGATCATCGGCGAACGCACTTATTACATCGATCTGCCCAAAGGTAGCCCGCTCCACCCTATCGTGCGCACGCGTAATGGACGCCAACAACTCGTCCTCTCGCTTCAAGGCAGCAAAGTCGACCGCACCCTCACCTACACGCTCGTCTGGTAATCCCCTCCCATGAAGCGCCTCTCTCTTTTACTTGCCGCCGTCTTCGCCGTTACCCTCGTATCCCGCGCGCAGACCAACAACCCCTCCGCCCTCGAGCGTTTTGCGAAACCCACCGAAGCTCTCGTCGCCGCTGAAAATCGCATCTGGCAACGCACGCCGTTGCCCATACCTGAAGGCATCGTGCTCGAAGTCAGCGGCATTTTACCGGTCGCCGGCCAACGTCTCCTCGTGACCACACGCCGCGGCGAAGTCTGGTGGATCGACGGCGCCTACGCCGCCGATCCGAAGCCCCGCTACACGCTCTTCGCGCAAGGCCTGCACGAACCTCTTGGCATCATCGCCGCCCCGTCCGGCGGTTACTACGTCGCGCAACGCCAAGAACTCACTCGTCTCGTTGATAGCGACGGCGACGGCCGCGCCGATGTTTTTGAAACCGTGGCTAAGTTGCCCATTTCCGGTAGCTATCACGAATATGCCTTCGGCCCCGTACTCGCGCCCAACGGCAACCTCCGCATCACGCTCAACGTTGCCTTCGGTGGCTCCACCCAAGCTCCCGTGCCTTGGCGCGGCTGGATGATAGAGATCACGCCCGACGGCCAACTCACTCCGATTGCGAGCGGCCTGCGCTCCCCAGCCGGTTTCACCGTGAGCTCCCAAGGCGCCTGGTTCACCACCGACAATCAGGGCGAATGGGTCGGCTCGGGCAAAATCACGCACATTGAATCTGGTGATTTCCTCGGCCATCCCGCCGGTCTTGCTTGGAGCAAACTCCCCGGTTCCAGCGTAAAAATCCGCCCGGAAGACATCTCCGACTTCGAGCAACCCATGCACGTAGTCGCCCAAAATCTCCTCGGCCTAAAGCCGCCCGCGGTCTGGTTGCCCCACACGATTCTTGGCATCTCCAACTCCGGTATGATCGAGGATCTCAGCGGCGGAAAATTTGGACCGTTCGCCGGCCAATTTTACGTCGGCGACCAAGGTCAGAGTAAACTCATGCGCGTCTCACTCGAGAAAGTCGCAGGTGTCTGGCAAGGCGCTGCGTACTCGTTTCGAGAGGGCTTCGACAGCGGCATCCTCCGCATGGCGATCGGCGAAAACGCCACGATGTTCGTCGGCGAAAGCGCGCGTGGCTGGGGCTCCGTTGGCCCGAAACAATACGGCATTGAGCGCGTCACTTGGACCGGCCAGACGCCGTTTGAAATCAAAGAAATCAAAGCGCAGCCCGACGGTTTTCTCCTCAAGTTTACTCAGCCTGTGGACCGCGCCACCGCCGAAAATTTCACGAGCTACTCCCTTGCCGGTTTCACGTACAACTACCACACCGCCTATGGCGCCGCGCCGGTTAACCGCATGGTCTGCCCGATTCAAAAAATCGTCGTCGCACCCGATGGCCTGAGCGTGCGCCTCGCCGCGCAATGCTTGCGCGAAGGCTTCATCCACGAAGTCAAAGCCAGCGGCGTACGCGCCGCGACCGGGGGCTCCGCGGTGCTCCACCCGGTCGCCTATTACACCCTCAATCGTCTGCCCGCCGGCGACCGCATAATCCCCATCGCGCCCAACGCCGCCGAGCTCTGCGCTGGCGCGCTACCCGCCAGCGCCAACGCGCACAGTGCGAAACACCCGATCAAACAACCCACCGATTGGCCCAACAACGAAGGCGATCAGGCGTTCCTTCTCGGCACCCAGCCCGGCCTAAAATTCGACCAAACTCTACTCACGACCGAAGCCGGCACGCGCATCCGCCTCATCTTCCGCAATACGGATGACATGCTCCACAACTTCGTCCTCTGCGCCCCCGGCAAGGGCCAGGACGTCGGTACCGCCGCGCTCGCGCTCGGCGTCGAAGGCACGGCGAAAAACTACGTGCCCGACAGCCCCGATGTACTTGTCCACACCGCGCTCACGCAACCGGAGACCAGCGACACGATCTACTTCATCGCCCCGACTACGCCGGGCGACTATGATTTTATCTGCAGTTTCCCCGGCCACTCGACGCTGATGAAGGGCATCCTGCGCGTCACTGCGAAGTAAGTTTAAAAATATCCATGGACGACGCGCCCCTCGCTCCGCTCCCCGCAGAACCCCGAGCGGGGAGCTACCGTCATTATAAGGGCAACGCTTACCAAGTCCTCGGGCTTGCCCGCCATTCGGAGACGCAGGAGGTCCTCGTCGTTTATAAAATGCTCTATGGCGACGGCGGTCTTTGGGTGCGGCCGCAGGAGATGTTCATCTCCACCGTCACGCTGGCGGATGGCACGGTGACGCCGCGCTTCGCGTACGTCGGCCCGGCCTGAATTCCGACCGGCTGAGTTCGAGATTTTATTTTTTATTATGCCCCAACCGCCCAGCACGATGCGCGACATCGCCCAGCGCGCGGGCGTGCACGCCTCGACTGTTTCGCGCGCATTGCGCAACGATCCGCGCATCACCGAGACTCAACGCGTCACCATTCGTCGCGCCGCCCAGGAACTCGGTTACCGTTCCAATCCTCTTATCGCTGCGCTCATGACGGCCCGCCGATCCCGCAGTGGTCACACGTACAAAGCCACGCTTGGTTTTCTAAAAAAACATCCCACTGACCGCACCGCCTGGTTTGGCCGAAATTACGGACAACTCCTCGCTGGCGCACGAGCACGAGCGCTAGCGCAAGGCTACCACCTTGAGGAATTCAATCTTGAAGACCCCCAACTCACACCGCGCCGCATCACCGAAATTCTCCAACACCGAGGTGTTCAAGGTCTTCTCGTTGCACCACTGCACTCGATCCAAGATTCGATCGAATTAGATTGGAGCCAATTTTGCACAGTCGCGGTCGGTTACTCACTCAACCAAGTCCCCATTTGCCGCGTAGCGCACAACCACTTCTCGGGTTTCATCCTCGCTGTTAAAGAATGTCGTAGCCGTGGCCATCGGCGACTTGGACTGGTGCTGCAGGAACGCGTCGCTGAAAAAGTCGGCAAACGCTGGGTGGGCGCCGCACTGCTCGATCAAGCCGCACAACCCGCCGCTGACCGCGTGCCACCGCTGCTACTCGATCATTGGAACGAAGCCGATTTCACAGTTTGGTTTAACACCCATAAACCTGAGATCATCCTAGGCGTAAACTTGGCCGAAGTCCCGCGCTGGCTCGCGCGGTTGGGTAAACGCGTTCCTCAAGACGTGGGCGTCGTCAGTCTCGACCGTCGCGCCGGAGATCGTGGCATCGCTGGCATCGATCAAGATTACGCGCACGTTGGCGGCAACGCGGTGGATTTACTCATCGGCATGTTGCAGCGCAACGAGCGCGGCCTACCTGAGAAACCTTCCGTCGTGCTCTCGGATGGCACGTGGATCAACGGCCGCAGCCTGCGCCCGAAAGCTCAGACCCGCCCGCGCAAGCGTTAGCGCGCTGAGCCTTTGGCCGCCGTTTCTACTTGGACCTCGGCCCAAACGCGCGTGAGCACCGGTTTGATGATGCGCGTGAACTCGACGTAGGCAGGCGGGTGAAAATGAAGTTTATCCGCAACGTATAAATCGAGCCGCGGGTGACCGTCGCGATCCACAAGGGCAGGATTCACGTCCACGAAGGTGTGATGAGGCGTCGCGGCGCAATAGGCCCGCACAAGCGCATTGTAGTGGTCGACCTGTTCCCAGCGCTCGACGCGATCCGGCGAACGTGTGCTGGACACAAAAATAATACGCGTCGCCGGCTGCGCCGCGCGTACACGCTCAGAAAATTCGCGAAACCGACTGAAAATCGCCGCAGGATCCTCGACCACGGCGCCGGCCTTGAGGTCGTTGCTACCGCAATAATACACGATGACTTTCGGCGCGTAGGGCGTGACGACCTGTGCGAAACGTGCGAGTTGATCCGGCGTGCGCGAGCCGCCAAATGCGCGGTTCAAAACCGGCAACGGTGCCATCTGCTCGGCTACCGTCGTCCACTTGCGAAAAATACTGCTACCCACGAAAAGGATTTTACCCTGCGCTTGGGGGCTTGCTCGATCTGCTTCAGCAAAGGCCACGAACTCGGGCTCGTATTTCTTCCAGCGCGCAGCCGAGTCATCGTCGGAAGATTTTTTCTCTGCCGCCAGCACCGATACCGGCAAGGCCCACAGCAGCAGGACGGCGATCAACGAAAAACGGGAGAGGGGTTTTTTCATAAGATAAAAAAGCGAGCCTATCAGAGAATACCGATGCCTAAGATGAAAGTGTTCGATGACTAAATTTTCAACCCTGCCAAGGTGGTAGCAGGCGTTTCTGCACCTTGCCAAGCGCGGTGCGCGGGAGCGAATCCACACGCACGAACGCCTTGGGCTGTTTAAACGACGCGAGTTGCGAGCGCAGGAGCGCCACGGTCGCGGCTTCGTTAAATTTCTCCGCATCCACCGCGAGATAAGCTACGGGCACTTCGCCCCGCACAGGATCGGGCTGGCCGACAACCGTCGCCTCGCGCACGCCCGGTTGCTCGAGAATCAGTTCCTCGATCTCGCGCGGGTAGATATTGAACCCGCCGGAAATAATCAGATCGCTGCGCCGACCTTGCAGCGTGATATAACCGTCGGGCGCGCGCACGCCGATGTCACCGGTGCGAAACCAACCGTCGGTCCAAGCCGCGGCCGTCGCCTCAGGGCGGCGCCAATAACCGGAGCAGACGTTCGGGCCTTTCACCCAGACCTCGCCCGCTGTGCCGTCGGCCACAGGCGCGTTGACTTCGTCGCAAATTTTAAGCGCGACGTGCGCGAGCGGTAGACCGACCGTGCCCGGGCGGCGTTCGCCGGCGTAAGGGTTGCCGACGTTCATCAACGTTTCGGTCATGCCGTAGCGCTCGAGAATAACGGAGCCGTAAAGTTGACGAAATTTTTCGTGCACCTCCGCCGGCAATGGCGCGGAACCAGAAACGGCGAGCCGCAACCGCGCGCCGATCTTGCGCGCGAGGTCGGCGGGAAGTTCGAGCAAGCGGATGAACATCGCGGGCACGCCAAAGAAGAGCGTGGGCTTATAGTCTTCAAACCACTGCGCGGCCTTGGCGTGTTCGAAACGCTCGAGCAACCGCAGGTGGCAACCGCTGAAGAGCCAACAGTGCAGGCCGTTTGCCAAGCCGTGCACGTGAAACAGTGGCAACGTTGCCAAATAACGGTCGGCTCTGGTGATGTGCCAAGCGGTGACGAGCGTGAGGGCGTTGGTCGCGAAATTGCCCTGCGTGAGGACGGCACCTTTAGAGGCGCCGGTCGTGCCCGAGGTGTAGATGAGCGACATCGGCGTGTCGGCATCGGCGGGCACGGCGATGCGCGTCGCGGGTTGCGCGGCGGCTTCGGCGGTAAGCGCGGCGACGTCCCAGACGGCAACTTCGCTTATGCGATTTTGCAGAAAAAACGCGATGCGGTCGCCGGTCTTTAATCCGCGCGCCCGCAGCAGTTTCGCGAGGCGATTACTGCGGGTTTCCAAGTCACCAAACGTGTACGCCGTGACGACGCCAGTGGCACTTTCACACTCAAGCGCTGGCCGGGTGGCACGCGCAATCAAAGACACGTCAAAAAGAGGCAGAAGCGACATGGAGATAATTTATTCCAAAAAAGCCAAAGCTGAGGCAATGGCCGATTCGGTCATTGCCCCAAAAATTCTGCGCCCGCCGTCAACCCGAATCAAAATTTGGTGCTGATGGAGAATGAATACGTGCGCGGAGCGCCACGGGCTTGAAAGCCTTCCCAGTATTCGAGGTTGGTGATATTAGCTTCGCGGACGTTGAAGGTGACCTTCCGCTTAAACAGCGTCGTGCGATAAGAGAGACTGGCGTCTTGGCGCGTGTAGCCTTGCACGGTGGGCCGGCGACTGTCGCGGAAGATGACGCTGTGCGTGGCGGTCAAGCCCTTGAACCATCGGCCAGGGACTTCAAGTTTTTGCAACACGCTCCAAGACTCGCGGCCAGGGCCTTGCGAGACGGGACCACCAACAGAGGCAGGGTTGGATTTGTTGGCGGTGACGAAGGCGTGGAGGTTGGTGTAGGTGACGGCGACTTGATAACCGTCGAGGATCTTGACCATGAAATCGGTCTCCCAGCCGCGGGAACGGGCCGAAACGTCTTGTACGCTACGCGCACCTGTGACGACGAGCGGGTCGAGGCCCGCGGCGATGATTTCATTGGTGGAGACTTGGCGGGTGCCGTTGATCTGGTCGACTTGGAAGCCAGCGACGTTGATGTTAAAACGGTTCTTGAAGAGCGAGGCCTTGATCCCGGCGTCGTAGCCTTTGCCGCCGACCTGTTGATCGAGGGGTTTACCGTACATGTCGATAGCGCTCACGGGCACGCCCGCGAAGGAGCGGCTCGAGGAAGTGAAGAGCGACACGGCGTCGTTCACGCGGTAGACGGCGCCGACGGTGGGCGAGTTGGCGTTTTCGTAAACCTTCTGGTATTTGCCAATGGCGTCGGTGGCGATGGGGTTACGGTTGATGATGGTGCCTTCGTCGTGGCGGACACCGGCCATCAAGTGCAAGCGATCGTTGAACATGCCGATGACGTTAGTAAACGAAACGCCGCGGCGGCGGGCATGAGCGTGAAGGCGGGTATTGGGGAGCGTGTAGCGTGAGAGCTCGAGCATTTGTTCCCAGGCCGGCTGGGTATCAGCGCCGAAAACGTAGGCGGTGAGCGCAGGGGTGTTGTCGCGAAGGCGGAGGTCGTCGGTGTCGATGTACTCGGCGCCGAGAATCGCTTGATGCGAGATACCAAAGTACTTGAATTTACCAACGAGGTCGCCCTGCGCGGTGTAGGTGTTAACCGTCTCGCGATCATAGGTGGACGAGAGGGCATCGGTGCTGGGAACAGTGATCCCGTTGACGACCTTGGTGCTGATTTGGGTACCGCTGAGACGGAGATCGTCGCGATGCATGCGGCCGTAGTTGCCGCTGATGCGGAGTGAAAGCGTGTCGTTAAAACGGTGTTCGATCTGCTGGCCAACGCGCAGGATGCGCTCGAGGCGGCGGTTGTTCGGCCCAAGGGGATTGAAGTTCCAGGGGATGTAGACGCCATTGAGGGTCTTGCCGTTGATGTCGCCGTTGCCGTGCCACGTGAAGGCGTTGAGCGGCGAGGAAGAAGCGACGGTGCTGCGCGGGGCAGGAGGATTAGCGTCGTAGTTAAAGTACTCGAGGTTACCGTTGAGGCGGGTGTTTTCGGTGAGCTTGTAGGAAAGCGCGCCGTAGTAGACGGAGCGGTTGGAGAACGCGTATTGCTGCCATGTATCGCCGGCCTGACGCACCCAGACGAGGCGAAGGCCGAGGCGCTTGTTAAGCGGAATAGAGGTATCGACCTCGCCGCGGCGCATGCCCCACTTGTCGCCGAGGACCTTGACGGTAGTTTCCTGGCGCGTGCGCGGGGTTTTGGAAATGGAGTTGATCATGCCGCCGGGCTCGACGACGCCCGCCAAGAGCGAGCTCGGGCCTTTGAGAATCTCAACGCGATCGACCGTGGCGGCGTCGTGGAGCATGCCCGCGAAGGGTTCGCGCTGGCCGTTGCGGTAGACTTTATTTTGCCGAAAGCCGCGGACTTGGTAAGTGTTTGCGTCGTTGGTCTGGTCTTGGTTGCCGACGTTGGTAACGCCGCTAATGAAATCCGTGGCATCTGTGAGCGTGAGCGCTCCAATATCGTTCAAAAACTCACTTGTGACGATCTGCATAGAACGAGGCAGATCGCGGAGATTCATGTTGGTGCGAGTACCGGAAAGCGTGTTCGACGCGCTCCAGCCTTCGTCAGAGCCGGCTACGTTGAACTCAGGCAAAACGATCGCTTCTTTTTCCTCCGGCAAACGTACCGGCGTTTGCGCTATCGCCGCGGCGGCTAAGAACAAAGCCGCGCAAAAGGCGACGGAGCGGCTAAAATAATGGAGAGGTTGGCAGGGTGCGGTCAGATACATGGTTATAGTGTAGTTTAGGGACGGCAAGGCCTACGCCTTAGCACGTCTTTAGGGTTAAAGATGACCAAAGACTAAGCATCGCTCCCCACAAACGCTGTTTTATGCACACAGTTGCACAAACTAAGCTTTCGTTTCGCCGAAAAGAGCTTTCGTCGAGCCCCTATCCACCCCCACTGTTGCCGAGCATGCGCGCCCTGATCGCTTTCGACAAATTTAAGGATGCCCTCGCCGCACCCCAAGCCTGCGCGATCACGGTGGACACCCTGCGCGGCCTCCATCCCAAATGGCAATTCGACGTCTGTCCGCTCGCCGACGGCGGCGAAGGATTTTGCGCCATCCTTACGCAAGCGGCCCACGGCACGGTGGAAACATTCACTGTGACCGGTCCGCGGGGCACCCCTGTCATCGCGCCCATCGGCTTGGTCGCACAGGAAAAAATACCCGTAGCCGCCCGCGAACTCCTCGGCCTGGACGCCACAAAGACCGGCACTATTGCTGTGATCGAAATGGCAGCCGCCTCAGGCCTCGGGCTCGTACCGATCGATCAACGCGATCCCTGGCGAGCCACCTCCTTCGGCACAGGCGAACTCATTCGCCACGCCGCCGCTCGCGGTGTCACCACGATTCTGCTCGGTGTCGGCGGTAGCGCCACACACGACCTCGGCTA
>RGAX01000001.1 GCA_009919985.1 Opitutaceae bacterium | reverse complement strand
TCCTGTGCGCAGTGATCGCGTGGAACGTCGGTGCGGGATTCGAGTCCTATCGCGTCCTTGCCGTCGCGGCCGCGCTCGTGATGCCGTTCGTCGTCGTGTCGCTCGTTCGATCCGCGTAACCGTTCCATTATGAAAGAGTCATGGCAGACGTTGTCCGAGGAGGAGATCGACAAGAACCGCTTTTGGTCGCACATGCGCCGCCAGTTTCGTCGTCCGGACGGGAAGGAGGGAACATACGACCTCGTCGAAAAGAACCACGCGGCGCTCGTCGTCGCGCGCGGGGATGACGGTCGGTTTTTGATGATCCGAGAGTACCGCTACCTGATCGACGACGTGGGGATCGCGGTGACTGCCGGAGGAATCGAGCCGGGCGAGGAACCGATCGACGGCGCGGTGCGCGAGTTCCGCGAGGAAACCGGCTGCGAGGCCGCGCGAGCCGCTGTTTTGCAGAACAAGATAAACGAGCAGCAACCATGTGGCCGCGAGCGCGACGTAGAAACCGCGACGCTGGCGCCACGCCGCCGCAAAACTGCGCGCGAAAAACGTGCGATCATACAGCAGTACAACGAGAGGCGCGGTCGCCATGACTTCTTTGGTCGCCATGCCGATGAGGCAGGCCGCAACGGAAATGACGAGCCAGCGTCGCGAGTCGCAATTGGGCTCAGCGCAGGCCCGCGCGAAGGCATAAAGGGTGAATAAATAAAAAAAACCGCACAGCGCCTCGGTGCGCTGCGCGATGCAGATGACAGTTTCCGTCTGCAGAGGATGCAACGCCCAGACGAGCACGACCAACGTAGCCAGAACGGGCGGAAACGTCGCGGCCAACGGATCGAGAGCTACGAGCGTGCGGCGCAAGAGCCCAAGGAGCGCGAGGGCGGCAAGCGCGTGGATCGCGACGTTCAGCGCATGGTAACTCCAGACGTCTTCACCACTGAGTGCGTAATTAAGCGCAAAAGAGATATTAACCACAGGTCGGCCCGTTGTGGTGCTGCCGTCGGCGGGCGGATTTATTATGGCCCAAGCATCGAGACGGCGAATCGTGGAGTTGCGTTGCACGGCGTCGGCGTCGTCGAAGATGAACGGTACGTGGAGGCTGCGGGCGTAAACCAGGGCGATCGCGAGCACGAGGACAAGCGGGGCGAAGCGCGTGAACCAGGCGAGGAATAAAGAAGTGCGGGGTGAGAGCGAAACCATGGGGCAAAAATGATCGTGATGGATTTAGACTCAGGCCGACAGGTCAAAAAAAGCTCCCTCAATTACGAGGGAGCTGAAGAACAACGCGGATAAGGCCGCGCTTAGAAATTAAACGTCGAGGTGAGAATGAATTGGCGCGAGTCGATGATGCGGAAGGCCCAAGGCGTCCCGTCAAAATTGACTTGGGTCGGCATGAGACGTCCATTCTCGGTGGCGTTGTTCACGTTGAGCTGCAGTTTCCAGCCGATCTTGTTGTTGAAAACTTTCCGGGAGTAAGAAACCCAAAGATCGGTGAAGTAATTGCCGGAGTCGTAAACAGGCCGATTCACGTCGTTGAGATTGATGACGGTGGGCGAATTAATGAGATCGCCGACTTTACCGTAGAAACCGATCGCCGCGCGAGATTCCCAGCGCTCGCTGCCGCCGACGGCGAAGCCCTTCAAGTGTCCACCCGTGAAGCTGTAGTTAGTGAGAAACGAGCCGTGATATTGGCGCTCGAGGGGCGAACGCGCGCCTTCAAGGGCTTTGGCGAGGGCGACCTGCGAAGCGACGACGTTATTGAAGTAGGCTTGGGCGCTGGTGTTGCCGTCCGTGTTTTCAATCTGCGCCACACTGGAGTAACCATAGCCGGTCCAGAAGTTTTTCAGCGACCAGCGACGACTGGTGGTGGGGTCGATGAAATCAGGAATATCCGAGGCTGCATTGGTCGTCCACTTAGGGAGGCGCTCGGAGAGCCATGAGTCGTATTGGGGGGCGATGTTAGTATAGGTGCTTTGTTGTTTGCTGCCGGTGACTTTCATCGTCCAGTTCGGAAGAGGATTGTAAGTGAGCTGAAGCTCAAGGCCCTTGGCTTTGCTTTCCTGCGTGGCACCGGAGCTGAGGCCGCTGTAATAATTGAGCGGTAGTTTGATCAGGTCGTAGATTTTCTGCTGGTTGGTCGGATCGTTGACGGGGTTGACCGTGTCAGAGTTCCAGTTCGAAACCGCGATGATGTCATTGATTGAGCGACCACCGGCGACGCCGTTGCGGATGCGTTGCACAGCACTGGCCCAAGCGAGACCAGTGGTCGTATCCGAATAAGCCAGACGGGTGAGTAACGTACCCGCGGCACCAGTACGCTCGTTCTGGCTTTGGTTTTCGTACCAATTAAGGCGAACCACGAGTTTGTTGCGGAAGAGATTGAAGCCGATGCCGCCGTCTTGACCGGAGCCGGTGGGTTTCGGCAGGGGTTTAAAGAAATAGTCCGTTTGATAGGTGGCGGGCGGGTTGAAGTTGTCGGATTTATTATAATAAAACGTCAGGCTTTGGAGGAGCTCGGAGGCGAGCGTGTCTTCGCCGACCATACGACGAATAAACCCTTGGTTTTTGAGCGGGCGGAAGGCGGCGCCGACGGTTTTGGTGTCGCCTTGGAGTTCGTCCCAGCGGCCCCAGCGGCTCATGACAAGATCGTGGTTAATGATACCGGCGACGCCGTTGTTGAAGAGTTGGGCGTTGGTGAGGGCGACTTCGGTGACCTTGCCCTTGACGTCGGTTAGAGCGCCGGGCGAGGTGATGCGGGCGCGGTAATCGTCGTGACGGAAACCGAGGGTGGCGATGAGGCGGTCTTCCCAGAGGTAGCTTTGGGCGGCGAGCGTCCAGCTCTTGACCTCGCGGCGGGTACGAAAACTGCCAGCGCTCGAGAAGGTGGATTGTTCGACGACCGTGTCGTTCTGGAATTGGCCGGTGTTGTAGTTATAGACTTGGATTTGTGAGGTCGCGGGAGTGTTCCAGCCTTGGTTGCCATAGAAACCGGCCGAGTGAGTGGAGACGCCTTGAGCGCCGCCGGGGCTGGCCATGTAGTATTTACGCATGAGCGAGGTTGCGGTGGCTAAATCGCGGCCTGGGATGGTCAGATTGGGCACGTAGCGCAGGGTGCCGTCAGCGTCGCCGCCAACAAAGCCGTTGCGCCAACGCTCGACGGCGCGGTCGACGTTTTGCTGCGACCAGAGACCGAGGAGGCGATGGTGGCCGAGCCACTTGAGCAGGCCGTTGCGCTTGGTCATGTCCAAGTCGTAGGCGAGCATAGCGCGGTAGTTGTCATCGGTCTGAGGCGTATAGAACGTGTCGATACCGCCGCCTACGCCTTCAGAGACAAACGGGAGGCCGAAATAGCGATTGGGGGTTCCGTCGACGAGTTTTTGATTCGTATCGACCTGGATGGTGGCACCGGTGAGCTGATTCATCGTGTAGTTTTCCACGCTCTCGACGTCTTGTCGGAGCCAGCCGGCGCTGAAGAATAGGTCGGGGAGAATTTGTTGCTCGAGCTCCAAGTTATAATTGGAAGCGCGGACTTTGGCGAAGTTGGTCTGGAGGTGATTGTATTTAGTCCAGTCGTAGATCGATTTGTTGGTGACGCCCGGGATCTGATAGCTGCCGTAGGTGTAAGTTTTGCCGTTAATGAGTGCAGTCGGGATCGGCAAATTGACCGAGGAGGACCACTGACGATCGAGCATCAAGTAACGGGAGTCGCCGGTGACCCAGCCGAGGGAAGCAGGCGTGGGGGTCGCGGTCGCAGGATTGGTCTGAGCGGGCGCGTAGAGGACAGGGTTGCGCTGGAAGTAGGCGATGGACTGACCCCCGTCGATCAGGCGTAGCGGGCGTGAGGTATCATCGAACTGAATGCCGGGGACAAATTGCGGCGAGGTGATGGTGCTCGGGGCGCCGGAACCGAGGATGGTGTTCACGGCGGCGTTGTAGCCGGGTGAGTTAATATTGGAGACGTACGGGCCGACGACGCGGTTCGTGTCGAGCACGGTGATCATGCGGGTGGTCGGATCGTAAACCGGGCGTCCGGCGGCAAACCAAGGGGTGACAAAATCACGCGGCGTGAGCGAGTTGGGACGGTTGGCGTTATTTTGATAGTTTTCCGCAAAGCCGCGAATGACGGTTTTACTGAATGGCTTGTAGGTGAGCGCGCCGTATTGGCGACGGGTCAGATCACGCGAGGGTTTGCGCTGAAATTGTTGGTTGTTATAAAGGAAGGCCCCGTAGACGGCGAGTTTGTCCTTGAGCAAGGAGCGGTTCATCGTGAGCGACGTGCGGAAGGAGCCGTAGTGATCGGTGCGCATCACCACCTGGTTGTTATTACGATTCAGCACCGCTTGAGCGGAGGTCTGATTTACGATGCCCGCGGGCGTACCGAGACCGAAAAGAAGGGAGTTAGGCCCGCGAGTGATTTCAACTGACTGGGTATTGTAAGAATCGAAAGGGATGCGGTTATTCGTGGGAAAATTATTAATAGCCGCATCGGGAGCCGCCATGCCGCGGACACGATTGGCTTGGGCGTTGGTGGAGGAGTCACCGTTGTTGCCGAAGCTGTAACCAGCGATGGAGTCCTTGGCCGTTCCGCGATCGGTGATCGACGGGGTGTAGGAGCTAGAACCTTCCGTGCTGGCTTCGTATTTAAACACGTCGTTGATGTCCAAGGCTGCGGTATCGTCCATCTGCTGCTTGGTGACGACGGTGATCGAAGCGGCGAGATCGGCCAAGTTGGTGTTGAGGCGAGAACCGGCGAGAGTGTTTTCCGCGAAGTAACCCGAATCCTTTGTCGAATTAACCTGAAACGGCGTAAGCACTACCGCGCCGTCTTTCGAAAGATCGGGGGTTTTGGCGGCAGCCGCTTTAGCGGCGGCAGTGCGCGCGGCGATCTCGGCAGTTTCAGCAGTGGACTGGGCGTACACGCTGACAACAAGACCGGCGAGCACACACGCGAGGGCTAGAAGCGTAGTCGCGATACGATGGGACGCGGAGACGAAGGGACGTTGCATAGGGTTTACTGGGACTAAGCCATCCGCCGGGTTAAATAACGGTGGCATATACAGGGGCGGAAATCCGAACCGCCGACGCAAAGCGCGGCCCAACGGACAGTCCGAAGAATCAACGCCTTGATCGTGCCGGAGTGTGATTCGAAAGTAAAAAATAAGCCGACGCTGCCAGCGCCAAACTCAGCAGGACAAACCAATCTCCGTGCCTGGTATAAAAACTCGTGCGCCCGATCCAGCGTGAGTCGCGCGCGATCGTTGCAACTTGGGCGCCGCGGAAATAAATATTTCCGTTCTCCTCGCGCATGGTGAAACGCGCGTTGCCAAATTCATCGATCCAACCACTCCAGCCCCCATTGCCACAGCGCAGCACAGGGCGGCGATTTTCCACCGCCCGCAAAACCGAATGCGCAGCGTGTTGATACGTCGCACCACCTTCGCCGAACCAGCCGTTATTGGTGACAACCGTCAGAACATCAGCGCCAGAGAGAACGCTCGCCCGCGCCAGTGAGGGGAAAATATCCTCGTAGCAAATCAACGCACCAAAGGCGACTGACTCTCCGCGCATGGGCACCAGCAAAGAAGAGGCCTCCGTGCCGCGCGCAAAATCATCGCCGATCGGCACAAATTTCTTGAGCCAGCCCAGGACAGGGCGAAACGGCACGAATTCACCGAAGGGGACGAGTTTACGTTTCGCGTAGTAGGTTGGTTGCAACCCGGCCTCGGGCGTAACGAGAAACGCGCCATTGAGCCAACGCTCCTCGGGCCGGCCTAGATCCTCAATCGCGATGGAGCCCAGTAACAAGGAAGACCCCGCGCGCTTAACCAGAGACTCCGTGAAGTCGCGCACATTGGAATCACCTCGCACGGCCCACGGCGTTACAGCCTCAGGCCAAAGTATGAGATCGGGCTTGGTCGCCGCCGCGGCGAGGGTGGTTTTTTCTAGCGTCGCAATGATACCTGGCGCCTTCGTCGGATCCCATTTAACCTCTTGTGGTACGTATGGTTGCACAAAAGCAACCCGCCCCAGCGTCGAGTAATATGGCGCACGGTTAAACGTCTCCTGCACGTGCACGCTTAACGCCACGAAGAGCAAAAAGACCGCGAGAAAAAATTCTTGGCTACGCTTGTTAAGACCCGAGACGCCCTCGCAAAACAAGCGGTGCGCATAGGCCGCGAAACCGAGATTCATGGAGACGAGCACAAACGCCACCCCACCCTGCCCCGTGTAGGCCGCTAGCTGCAAGACGCTCACGCGTTCCCATTGGCTCGCCGCGAGCGGCAGCCACGGAAAACCACCGAGCACAAATGTGCGTAGCCACTCGTTAATGCACCATAAACCCGCGAGCCCGAGTAACACCATCATGCGCACGGGTGTCTTGCGTCCCATCATGCGCGGCAACGCCCACCATGCAGCGAGGAACCACGCGCCCACCCAAGCACCGATAAACGGCCCGAGCAAAAAAAGCCCCCCCCACGTCACGTGGTGCAGCCAACCAAGCAAGATCGTCCAAGCCACCGCCTGCGCGGCTAACATCGTGCCGGCATAAAGTTTAAAGGGCGGCCGGCGATAAGCCCAAAACAAACCGGGCACGAGGCACGCGTAGGCGAGCTCCGGCGTCGAGTACGGCGGAAACGCCAACACCGTGAGAGCCACGCTGAACACGAAGACGATCGTCGCCGTCACGTAATCGGCCTGATCGCGCCAAAACGAGGGTTGGGGCGAGTAAGGATCGAGCTCGGGCGTTGTCTCAGCCGGACTCACGCGCCGTGACAGGCTTTGAACTTTTTCCCGCTGCCACAGGGGCACGGATCGTTGCGGCCGACTTTCGGCGTCTCGCGGCGGATCGTGACTTTGGGCAACTGGATTTCGGGAGCTGCGTCCGGGGCGCCTTCGGAGGTGCCGCCACCGTTGACCGTGGTACTCGTTTCCAAGCGTGGCGTCGCGGGCGCATCGGCGGGTCCGACGGCGCGGGCGGTACGACTCAGAAGCGAGAGCATGTTTTCAAAACTCTCGATGTTAGACGCGCTGCGGAAGAGTCCGGTGCAGATCTGGAGCCGCACGTTGGTCATAAGCTCCTCGAAATATTTGTAGGCCTCGCTCTTGTATTCCACGAGCGGGTCTTTCTGGCCGTAGCTGCGCAGGCCGACGGACTGGCGGAGGTTTTCCATCTCGGTGAGATGTTCCTGCCAGTGGTGATCGATGGCGTTGATGACAACGTAGCGCTCGAGCGCACCGAGCGCATCGGGCACCTCCACGGATTCTTTGACCGCGTAGGCTTGTTTCACGCGCTCGACGAGCTTGGCGCTGAGCGCCTCGGGGTCGTTGCCTGTGAGTTCGGCGGCGCTGACGCTGATTGGGAAATGGGTGTTGAGCCAACCAACGAGGCTTTCGATGCCGGAGACGGTGGCGCCGCCTTTTTCGCCGAAACCGGCGACCGCGAGGCGCGAAATGATTTCTTCGCCGACTTGCTCAAAGATGATCTCTTTCGGGCGCTCGGAGTGGATGGCGGCGTTGCGAATGCCGTAAATGACTTCGCGCTGCTGGTTGAGCACGTCGTCGTATTGCAGTAGGCGTTTACGAACCGAAAAATTCTGTTGCTCGACCTTTTTCTGCGCGCTCTCGATCGAGCGGTTAAGCCACGGGTGCTCAAGTTCTTCGCCTTCCTTCATCGAGCCTTCCATGAGGCGCGAGGCGAGATTGCCTTGGAGGAAAAGGCGCATCAACTCGTCTTCGAGCGAGAGGAAAAACTTCGTGAGGCCGGGGTCGCCCTGACGCGAGCAACGGCCGCGCAACTGGCGGTCGATGCGGCGGGATTGGTGGCGCTCAGTGCCGATCACCATGAGGCCGCCGAGTTCGCGGACGCCTTCACCGAGCTTAATGTCAGTACCGCGTCCGGCCATATTGGTGGCGATGGTGACGGCACTGCGCTGGCCCGCACGGGATACAATTTCGGCTTCTTGCTGGTGGAACTTGGCGTTAAGGACGGCGTGAATCACACCGGCGCGTTTCAACATGCGGGAAAGCACCTCGGATGATTCGACGCTGACGGTGCCGACAAGGACGGGCTGGCCGCGCTTGTTGGCGGCTTCGATTTCTTTGACGACCGCGTTAAACTTATCTCGCCGAGTTTTAAAAATGGAGTCGTTGCGATCAACGCGGATGCATGGCCGATTTGTCGGGATGACTTGGACGGCGAGGCGGTAGATGTCTTGGAACTCGGTGGCTTCGGTCTCGGCAGTGCCGGTCATGCCCGCGAGTTTCTCATACATGCGGAAATAATTTTGAATCGTGATCGTGGCGTAGGTGCGCGTCTCGCGCTCGATCATGACACCTTCCTTGGCCTCGACAGCCTGATGAAGTCCGTCAGACCAACGGCGACCGGGCATAACGCGGCCGGTATTTTCATCGACGATCATGACCTTGCCTTCTTGAACAACGTATTCGACGTCACGCTCGTAGAGGGAATAGGCGCGAAGGAGCTGGGAAATGGCGTGAATCTCCTCGGAGATTTCAGCGTAGTGGTTTTGCGCGGCGAGTTTCTTGGCTTCGCGTTGCTCAGGGGTCGAGGCGGTGTCTTTCTCGATGTCAGAGAATTCCGTGGCGAGGTCAGGCAAGACGAACGCGTCGGCGTTATCGGGACGTAGCTGCTTGCGGCCGATTTCGGTCAGGTCGGCTTGATGTTGGCGCTCGTCGACGACGTAGAGAAGGTCTTCCTTGAGGCGGTAAAGCTCGTCTTTATTGAGGTCGGAATTAAGATCGGTCTCAACCTTATCGAGGAGCTTGCGCCAGTCGGGCGTCTCGAGGAGACGAAGGAGCTGCTTGTTGTTAGGGTTACCCATTTTCACCTGCAGCATCTTACGGGCGGCGGTGTCACGCTCCTCAGGAGTGGGCGCGGTTTTTTCGAGCAGAGCCATCGCATCGGAGACGAAGCGATTACAGAGGCGGGTCTGGTCGTTAACGAGCCGGTCGATGGGGGGCTTGATGCGCGTAAACGGTTGTTCGCGTTCGATCGGTGCCGGGCCGGAAATGATGAGCGGCGTGCGCGCTTCGTCGACGAGGATGGAGTCGATTTCGTCCACGATGCAGAACCAGTGGTCGCGTTGGACCTGATCTTCTTTGCGCGTGGCCATGCCGTTGTCGCGCAAGTAATCGAAACCAAATTCGCTGGCGGTGCCGTAAGTGATGTCGCGGCCATACATCTCGCGCCGGAGGTCGGGCGACATCTGCTGCTGGATGCAGCCCACGGAGATACCGAGAAAGTTGTAAAGGTGTCCCATCCACTCGGAATCGCGACGGGCGAGGTAGTCATTGACCGTGACTAGCTGGGTGTTACGCGCGGTAAGAGCGTTGAGATAAAGCGGGAGCGTGGAGACGAGGGTTTTGCCTTCACCGGTGGCCATTTCGGCGATCTTTCCTTCGTGGATGGCCATGCCGCCGATGAGCTGCACATCGAAGTGCACCATGTCCCAAGTAAGCTCGTGATCGCAGACGATGACCTTGCGACCGCTCAGACGGCGGGCGGCGCTTTTGACGGTGGCAAAAGCCTCAGGCAGAATCGCCTCGAGCGCAGCGGATTTGTCGGCGGCGGAGCCAATGCGGGCGCGGAACTCGTCGGTCTTGGCGCGGAGTTGCTCGTCGGTGAGGGCTTGGTAGCTCAGCTCAAGCTCGTTAATGCGCGCGACGATGGGGCGGCTTTTTTCGAGAAACTTACGATAATGACGGCCGGAGAAACGTTTAAATAAAAACGAGAGCATGAAGGGGGCGTGAGCGTAGCCCGAGCCATGGGCTTGGCAAATGAAGAAATAATCCGGCTCCCTGAGTGCAAATAACCAGCGGGGGCACCCCATGCTTGAGGGCAGCAGCAGGCCGACCGGTGCCGCGATGTCACGCCCAGGAGCAAACCAGCGGGAGGTTCTAACTCACCTTCGATCCCACTCAAACTCGTGGTTTAAAGTAAGCGATGGTGCGTAGCAGGCCATCTTCAAGCGGCACCTTGGGTTCCCACTTTAGGACTTTTTGAGCGAGCGAAATGTCGGGCCTGCGCTGCTTGGGGTCGTCGGATGGGAGCGGCTTGTGCACAATCTTGGATTTGCCGCCGACCAGTTTAAGCGTGAGCTCGGCAAGTTGAAGCATCGTGAACTCGCTAGGATTGCCGAGATTCATCGGGCCGACCGTCTCGGTCTGAGCCATCAGGCGGAGCCAGCCCTCAATCAAATCATCGACGTAACAAAATGAGCGCGTCTGCGACCCATCGCCGTAAATTGTGATATCCTCGCCGCGCAGGGCCTGAACGATGAAATTGGAAACAACGCGTCCATCGGACTCGTGCATGCGAGGGCCGTAGGTATTAAAAATGCGGACAACGCGGATATCGACTTTGTGTTCGCGGTGATAGTCGAAGAACAGCGTCTCGGCGCAGCGTTTGCCTTCGTCGTAGCAAGAGCGTTTGCCGATGGGGTTGACGTTGCCCCAGTAGCTTTCGGGCTGCGGGTGGACGTGCGGGTCACCGTAAACTTCGCTTGTGCTGGCCTGAAACACGCGGGCTTTCACGCGCTTGGCGAGGCCAAGGCAATTAATCGAACCGAGAATCGAGGTCTTAATCGTCTTGATCGGATTATATTGGTAGTGCGGCGGCGAGGCCGGACAGGCGAGATTGTAGATTTGATCGACCTCGTACTTAAAGGGATCAATCACGTCGTGCCGCACGAATTCGAAACGCGGGTGATCTAGCAGATGCGCGATATTCTGCTTTCGGCCGGTGAAGAGATTGTCGATCACCGTCACTTCATGACCTTCGGTGATGAGCCGATCACAAAGATGGGAACCGAGAAAGCCGGCGCCGCCGGTGACGAGAATACGCATGGGAAAAAGTAGGGTTTCTAAGCGAAAGCAAAACCAACCTAACGTGTAAGGCGAGAGCGGAGCTTAGGCCACGCGCGCCGCCGCCCCCGCTTCGTAGCGAGCCACCCAAGCGAGATGCCAGGTCGCGTAATCACCCGCTTCAATATGCGCCCGCGCCTGCGCCATGAGATCGAGATAAAAATGCAAATTGTGCAGTGTGCAAAGCGTACAGGCTAAGATTTCACCTGCGACCGTAAGATGGCGCAGGTAAGAGCGGGAGAAATTCCGACACGTATAATTGTCCAAACCTTCGACGATGGGCCGTGGATCGCTGCGGTATTTTTCGTTCTTCAGGTTGATCGGACCATCGGGGGTGAATACAAGGCCGTTGCGCGCAACTCGGCTTGGCAGCACGCAATCAAACATATCCACGCCGAGCGCGACCATCTTTAACAGCTGCGGTGGCGTGCCGAGGCCCATGGTGTAGCGCGGCTTGTCCGCCGGCATAAACGGCGTCGTGGCCCCGACTTGTTTGAGCATTTCCGGTTCGGGTTCGCCTACGCTCACCCCGCCCACGGCGTAGCCGGGAAAATCCAGTGCCGCCAAAGACTCCGCCGCCTCGCGGCGCAAATCGTCGAAGGTGGAACCCTGCACAATCGCGAACACATGGTGACCCGCTCCGAGAAAACCGTTATCCGTGGCGATTTGTTTACATTGCTGCGCCCAACGATAACTGCGCGCCACCGCCTGCGCGCACGCGTCGCGTTCGCACGGCCAAGGCGGACACTCGTCGATCACCATCGCGATATCACTGCCCAGATTTTGCTGAATCCCCATGACCTCTTTGGGGCCGAGAAAAAGTTTCTTACCGTCTAAGTGCGACTGAAACGCTACGCCATCTTCCCGGATGTCGCGCAACTTCGCCAACGAAAACACCTGAAATCCGCCGCTATCTGTGAGGATCGGGCCATCCCAGCCCATGAATTTATGCAACCCACCAAGCTCGTGAATCAACTCGGAGGTCGGACGCAGATTAAGATGGTAGGTATTGCCAAGAATGATTTGTGAACCGATCTCGCGCAGATGCGCAGGCGTGAGCGATTTCACCGTGCCCTGCGTGCCGACCGGCATAAAGATCGGCGTCTCGATCGTGCCATGCCGCGTGCGTAAGCGACCCCGACGAGCAGCAGTGACGGTATCGGTCTTTAATAACTGGAAATGATCGGGCATAGCGACGCCCCACCCTACCCGCGCGCTTGACCCCGCTGTCAATCCACGAGGTAGTACTCCACCGACTACCGTGCTCCTCGTCATCGACAACTACGACTCCTTTACCTTCAACTTGGTCCAATACTTTGGCCAGTTGGGCGTGACCCAACGCGTGTTTCGCAACGACCAGATTACGCCAGCCGAAGCCGTCGCGCTCAACCCGGATCGCATCCTCATTTCGCCCGGCCCTTGCTCGCCCGCCGAAGCCGGTGTCTCGCTGGATATGATCAAGGCCTTTGCCGGCGTGAAGCCCATCCTCGGCGTCTGCCTCGGCCACCAATCCATCGGCCATTTTTACGGCGGTAACGTCGTCCGCGCCAGCCGCCTCATGCACGGCAAGACCTCGCCGATCCTGCATAAAAACACCGACGTTTTCCACGGCATGCCCCAAGGCTTCGCCGCCACGCGCTACCACTCGCTGCTCGTCGACCGCGCCAGTTTTCCCGCCGCCCTTGAGATCACCGCCGAGACCGCCGAGGGCGAGGTCATGGGCCTGCGCCACCGCACGCTCCCGATTTGGGGCGTACAATTCCACCCTGAGTCCATCGCGACCGAAGGCGGAATGAACATTTTGAAAAACTTTTTGTCGCTCTCCTGACCATGCGCTGCCCCAAATGCACCTCCATCGAGGACAAGGTCATCGATTCTCGTATCAGCAAGGAAGGATCCACTATCCGCCGCCGCCGGGAATGCCTCGAATGCGGTCATCGTTACAGCACGACCGAAGCGGTCCTGCGAGACGGAGTTGTCGTTATTAAACGCGACGGCCGCCGCGAAGAATTCGACCGCGAGAAACTTGTACGCGCCGTCCGTGCCGCCTGCCACAAACGACCCGTCGACCTCGAACAAATCGCCATGCTCGTCGAGGACGTGATGGATTCCGTCGAAGCCCAATTCGACACCGAAATTCCTTCGCACGCGCTCGGCCACGGAGTCATGCAGCGCCTCCGCAACATTGACCAAGTCGCCTACGTGCGCTTCGCCAGCGTTTACAAAGAATTCCGCGACGTGACTGAATTCGTCGACGAGATCAGCAGCCTCGGAAAACCGCAGAAATGACGCGCTCCCGCGACGACCTCCGTCGCCTGCACTTCATTAACGAGCTCTTCGCGCACGTCACGGGCCGCGACCTTTACCTCGCTGAACAGATCAAGACCGCCATCACCTTCAGTCTTGGCGAGCTTGAAACCCAGACCGCCGCGCACCCTGAATTTGCCGCGACTTTTGACGACGCCTTCAACGCCGCCGCCGCCAAGCTCCTCGCCCAACGCTTCGCCGATCTCCCCCAACACGGCTTCTTCCACTGGGATGCCGCCGCCACACCGCACGCCGCCACACCGCTGTTTACGCGCGCCGGTATCATGACCGGCCTTAAACAACTCGCCGCCTTCCGCGAGTCCACCTTGCTCGTCACTAACCTCCGCCCCGCTCTGCTGCCGCCCGCCCTGCGCGCCACGCCCCGCCGGCAACGCGATTACACGGAGGCCCTCGCCTTCATCCGCGAACTCACTGCTGCCCGCACCGCCCGCACCGCCGATTTACACCTGCTGTTCATCTAGGCCGGTCTGCTAGCAAAATCACAACGGAGCTTAAAATTCTGCCGTGTCATCAGCTGATTTCGCTGACAACCTCCGCTCATGTCCAAGACCCTTTTCGAGCGGATCATCGCCCGCGAAATCCCCGCCAAAATCGAGCACGAGGACGAACTCTGCATCGTCCTGCACGACATCCAGCCCCAAGCGCCGGTCCACCTGCTCATCATTCCCAAAAAAGCCCTGCCACGCATCGGCGCGGCCACGAATGACGATCAAGTGTTACTGGGTCACCTCTTACTGACCGCCGGTAATTTAGCGAAAAAACTGCAACTTGCTAACGGCTTTCGCCTGGTTGTGAACAACGGCCCCGATGGCGGCGAATCCGTGCCCCACCTACACGTCCACCTCCTCGCCCGTCGCCCCCTCACCTGGCCACCGGGCTGAGTAAAAATGCGAAGCTAACCCCGCGCCTCAAAGGCGCCGTCGGCGCGCTTGGCGATGGCGCGCTTGAGCTCGAGCATCATCAGCACTGCCGAGAGCTGAGCCACCGCCAAACCCGTGAGCTCCGCGAGCGCATCGGGCGTCAGGGGTGTGCCGCTCGCAAAATACGCGAACACCCGAGCTTCATCGATCGTCAGATTCGCCGGCGTACCTTCCGGCGTCCCGGGTTTTTCCGAGATGGGCGCGGGCCGTAAGCCGCCGAGGTAATTTAACTCCGAAAGCAGATCATCGATGCCTGTCAGTAATGTCGCTCCATCGCGAATCAACTGGTGACAGCCAGCGCTGCTTGGTTGGTCAATCCGACCAGGCACCGCGAAGAGCAACCGCCCTTGTTCGCCTGCGAAACGCGCCGTTATCATCGCGCCTCCATCCACATCGCTTTCGATCACCACCGTCGCCTCGCACATACCTGCCACGATGCGATTACGCATCGCAGACGACTGCCAATCGGCCCGCCGCCCGAGCGGAAATTCGGACAGCACCACACCCTGTTCTTCGATCCGCCGGTAGAGGCCCAAATTTTCTGGCGGGTAAACGATATCGAGGCCGTTGCCGAGCACCGCGGCCGTCTTGCCGCCAACCGAGAGCGCGCCCTCATGCGCCGCCGTATCGATCCCACGCGACAAACCGCTCACCACGCAAAAACCCAATCGCGCCAGCTCTGCACCAATTTTTTTTGCCGTCGCCATTCCATAGAGCGTCGTGCTTGGAGAACCGACAATCGCGATACACGGCTGCGAAAAATCGAAACGCCCTTTGCGATACAAAGCGATCGGCGGATCGGAGATCTCCCGCAACAGCCTTGGATAAGCCTCATCGCCACCAATGATAAAATCCACCTGGCTCTGCGCCATCCGCGTCTGTTCGCGCGCCAGATCAAAATGCTGCGTCCAATTCGTAAGGGTCGCACTCATCACCGGCCCCACTCCTTTTACTGCTTCCAGTCGGCGTCGACCGACCGTGAAAATTGTCCGCGGATCACTGCCGAGTTCTTCGAGGAGTCGGTTGAGCGTGATCGGCCCGATATTGGGCAGCGCATTTAAAACCAAAAATGCCTGCCGCTCGGTGAGTTCGCTCATGCAAATTGCTTTCGCAAAATTTTGGGTAAAAAATCGAGCACCTGAGTCGTCGTAACTGCCACTTGGCCGTGCTGCCGCGCCAGCGCGTCCGCAGCAAGTCCGTGCCAGAGTACGCCCCGCGCGGCCGCGAGTTCAACTTCACCCGAAGTATGCGCGAGCAAACCACCGATCAAGCCAGCCAACACATCGCCGCTGCCACCCCGCGCCAGCACCGGCCCGCCAAAAAAACTATGGTAACTCGGGCCCAAACCGCTGCCGCTTTCGATGCGCGTCACCGGCCCTTTACGCACCAGCGTCGCCGACGGCAACGTCGCACCGGCGATGCGCGCCCATTCACCGGCGTGGGGCGTGAGTACGCGCGGGGCGTTACCAACTGCGACGATATCTGGCTGCAACGCATCCGCGTCGATCACTAGCGGCACTGCCGAGGTCGCGACGATGTCCCGCAGTAGAGCGAGCGTCTCCGCCTCCCGTCCCACGCCCGGTCCCAGCACCAAGGCATCCAGACGCTCAGCCCGCGCCTTCAATAAATGCTGCCCCTCAAGCGCAAGTCCGCCACCGGGTGTCTCTGGCCAGCCTACCCACATCACCTCGGGAGCCCGGGCCGCAAACGCCGAAGCCAGAGTCTCAGGCACAAAAGCCGTCACCAGACCCACGCCACTGCGCAACGCCGCCAGGGCCGTCATCAACACCGCGCCTGGATAACTGCACGAGCCGCCGATTATGCCCACATGTCCATACGTGCGTTTATCAGAAATCGCCGGCCGCAAGGCCGCCAAAGGCGCCAACAACTCGGGGATGAGCACGCGGTTCTGCACCGCTGGCATCGGATTGGTGCCATCAAAAAAACCGAGATCAAGGTAACGCACGCGCCCGGCCCGAGCGGAATGGAGCACAGGAGTTTTTACGATCCCTGTCGCGTAGGTAAAATCAGCCTGAAACAAATCCGCACTCGGCAAATCCACTGCAGCCCGAAAGTGAATTGGGCAGGCGTTGATCTGGGCGAAAAGCTCGACCACCCGTGATTCAGCGGGCGCTCGAAACTGAAAACCAAAAACACCGTCTAGGCTGACCGTATAGGCGTCGCCTGCGAGCGCGGTGATGACGCGCACGCGCTCGTGCGCGCAGTGGACCAGCGCCCGCCATGCACGTTGCGCAAGCGGACGCAGCGAGCCTTCCCCGAAGAAAAACAAAACCTCGGCGATAGCCTGAGGATTTTTCTCGAGCAGATCCTGCGCCGCAATGAAGGCATCACCCGCGTTGTGGCCTTTGCCTGCGAGCACGAGAATCCGCGCGGTGGCAGGGAATTCCCCGATCTCCTGAAAATCACGTTGCACCGCGGCACCCAAGGCGCGGCCTGCGCGTTGCATCGCGGTCCATTCACGCGCTTGGTCACCCCCAAAATAAGCCGCCTCAAATGCGCGGACTTCCTCGCAGCTGAGAATCGGGTGGCTGATCGAGCGCCAAGTTTCTTGATTTTTTTCGCCGAGCCAAGTCGTCCGTTGCGCAGTGGTTTCGGTGAATTGAATCGGGCAATTTTCCAAGTTGGCCTGCAGGCCGTGCGTAAGCAGCGGGTGCGTCAATCGCGGGATCGACCGGAAGAAAAACGCGCCATCATTGCGCAGCACTTCGTAGCAATCAGAATAGGCCTGAATCTCGCTGTTCCAGAGCGCAATCTCGGTGCGATCCTGATGCCAGACGGCATATTGACCCCACTCTGCGAACACGGCCTCGATCGTTGTAAGGCGCGATGTAGCCTGGACCACGAGCGAGGGCGCTTCTGGCGGCGCGGACGCAGACGCAGATTCCCGCTTCGGCAGCGCCCATACAAATAACGCTCCGACGATGAAACCCAGCATCACCCAAGAAGGCACCATCGAGGGTTTAGGTTTCGATTCGGGCGGAGGAGTTTGCTCAGCCTCGAACTCGTTGGGCTCTTGCTGATACATCGAGAAATGGGTTTAAGCGCGGACGATGGCCGCGACCGCCATGGCGGTCGTCTCAGTGTGAGATAGACTCACGTGAATATGCGTACCACCGACGTGGGCGAGGAGCGCGGCAGCTTTTTGATCGAGTCGTACGCGCGGTTCGGCCCGTTCGCCGTGGTAGATCGACATGGATTTCCAGCCTAAATCAGCGCCGATGCCGGTGGTGAATGTTTTTGAAATCGCCTCTTTCGCGGCCCAACGCGCGGCGAGGTGTTTGTGGGGCTGCGCCATGCTCATACAATAGGCGCGTTCCTCGGCAGTGAACACCCGATCAAGGAAATGATCGCCGTGGCGCTCGAGTACATCGCGGATGCGTTGGACCTCAACAAGGTCGCAACCGAGGCCAACAAGGACACCGCCGGGCGGGAGGGAGAGATTCATGGGCCAAAAAAACTCAGGGATTCATGCGCGCCTTCATTTCGCGGACGGCTTCTTCGATGCCGGTGAACAGCGCACGACTGATCAAGCTATGACCAATATTTAGTTCGTGCAAGTGCGGCAAGGTGCGGACTTCGGTAATGTTCACGTAATTGATGCCGTGGCCGGCGTTGACCGTAAGGCCGAGTTCGTGGGCGCGTACGGCGCCGAGCCGGAGACGTTGAAATTCGGCAGCCCGGTGCGCGCCATAGTAGGCATTGGCGTAAGCGCCCGTGTGTAACTCAACCCAAGGCGCTTTCACCGCAGCGGAGGCTTCGATGGCGGCATCATCGGGATCGATGAACAGGCTCACCGCAATACCGGCGGCACTCATCGCTTCGACGCAGGCGCGAACGCGTTCGCGTTGGCCAATGATGTCGAGGCCGCCTTCGGTCGTGATTTCTTCGCGGCTTTCGGGGACAAGACACACGGAGTCGGGTTTTAACTTTAGGGCAAAATCGATCATCCACGGCGTGCACGCCATCTCGAAGTTGAGACGCGTACAGATGGTCTCCCGGGTGCGCCAGACGTCGCGCTCTTGGATATGGCGGCGGTCTTCACGGAGGTGAATGGTGATGCCATCGGCGCCAGCGCGTTCGGCGAGGACTGCAAGGGTAACCGGATCCGGTTCCACGGCGGCGCCCAGCGTAGCGGGCGCTTGCCGGTAACGGGCTTGGCGAACGGTAGCACAATGATCGATGTTAACGCCGAGGAGCAGCATGGGAGTGGAAGGTTTGACCCGACTAAGCGGGTCGTAATTCTGGAACGCAAAACGAAATGACTGCTCAAGCATCAGCAACCGCCGCGCCCAAACGCGAAAACCTGCTCATCAATATCGTCTGCAACATTGCGTTGCCGTCATTTATCCTCAGTTCAGGGAGCAAGGCAGTGTGGCTGGGCCCCAAGTTGGCGTTGATCGTGGCGCTTTTGTTTCCTTTGGGCTATTCGATCCACGATTATCTCCAGAGGAGGAAATTTAACTTTTTATCGGCCATCGGGTTTTTAAGTATTTTGATCACGGGTGGTTTTGCGTTGCTGCAGTTGGATGTGCTGTGGTTCGCCGTTAAGGAAGCGGCCGTGCCGGCAGTGATCGGCTTGGTGGTGTTGACCTCGATGGGCACGCGGACGCCGCTGGTGAAAGAAATGCTCTACAATCCACAGGTGATCGACGTAGAGCGGGTGGACGTGGCGCTTGCGGAACGCAACAGCCGGGCGGAGTTCGAGCAATTGCTCCGAGGCTCGAGTTTCCTGCTAGCGGGTTCGTTTTTTCTGAGCGCCGTGCTCAATTACGGTCTCGCCCGATATCTACTAAAAAGCCCCGCCGGGTCCGAGGCATTCAACGCGGAATTGGCCCGCATGAACATGTTGAGCTGGCCAGTGATCGCGCTACCTTCGGCGGCGATGTCAATGTATGCGCTGTGGCGCTTGTTGGGCGGCCTAAAGCGCATCACCGGCTTAGAGCTCGAGCAATTGATGCACGCCAAGCCGGAGACGAAATAAGCTCGGTCTTAACCGCGTTGCGCCATCGGCACGAAGTCACGTTTGACCGGGCCGACGTAAATTTGGCGCGGGCGATAGATGCGGCCCTTAGGATTGGCTGCGACTTCGCGCCAATTCGCGATCCAGCCTGGAGCGCGACCAATGGCGAAGATTACGGTGAACATGTTCACGGGAATACCGAGGGCGCGCATGATGATGCCGCTGTAGAAATCGACGTTGGGGTAAAGTTTACGAGAGACGAAGTACTCGTCCTTAAGCGCGGCCTGCTCGAGATTTTTGGCGATGGCGAGCAGCGGGTCGTTGATACCGAGCTTGGCTAGAACTTCGTCGCAGGCCTTGCCGATGATCTTGGCGCGAGGATCGAAATTTTTGTAAACGGCGTGGCCGAAGCCCATCAGACGGTTGGTTTTGCTGCCAGATTTGGCGGCGGCGATGAAACGCGTACCGTCGTCGCCCTCGTCGTGGATGGATTGGAGCATCTGCATTACTGCGGCGTTGGCGCCACCGTGCAACGGGCCAGAAAGCGCGCAAATACCGGCGGAGAGCGAGGTAAAGAGATTGGCGGCGCTGGATCCGACCATTCGAGTGGTAGACGTGGAGCAATTTTGCTCGTGATCGGCGTGGAGCAGGAGCAGCAGATTTAGGGCCTTAGCGACCTCAGGGACGGAGAGGTAATCTTGATACGGCTCGGAGAACATCATGTGCAGGAAGTTCTCGCAGAACGGCAGCTCCTGCTTCGGGAAAATATAGGGCAGGCCCTTTTGGTAGCGATAGATCATCGCTCCGATGGTGCGGATTTTCGAAATCGCCATCGCAGCCGCGAGGTCGAAGTGGGTGAGGTCTTTTTCGAAATTATTCGTCGCTAGATGCGGGTAATGCGCCGCGAGCGAGGCGACGATCGAGGACAACATCGCCATCGGCGGCGCATCCTTGGGGAAACCTTCGAAAATTTTCTGCATCTGGGTCTCGACCGCGGCGTTTTGCCGAAGGCGAAGACCGAATTCTTTACGTTGCACGGCGTTGGGGAGCTCGCCGTAGATCACCAGATAGGCGGTCTCGACGTAATCGCTGTGCGCCGCGAGTTGCTCGATGGGATAACCACGATGGCGCAGCACGCCGTTATCGCCGTCGAGGTAGGTGATCTGGCTCTCACAGGAGCCGGTGTTGCCGTAGCCTTGGTCGTAGGCGATGTAACCGGAGGATGCGCGAAGCGCACGGGTGTCGACGGCTTTCTCCCCTTCGGAGCCAACTAGGATCGGCAAGGGGTATTCTTTATCGTCGATCTTCAGTGAGGCGGAGTTGGCCATGATGGGCCGAGCGGAGCTAAAAACTTCGCCACTGGCAAAACAAAGATAGAGTAGATTGAAAATCTTCCGCCTAGAATTAGCCGGCGCACAGCCCCGTGTAAGCAAATGTGAAGTCTAGGGCTCAACCCTGGGCCGCCAATGTAGCGAAGTTGCGGTAAATCTGCAGCCCCTTGGCTTGGCTCTTCTCCGGGTGAAATTGCGTGGCAAAGACCCGCCCTTGGCCGACCGCAGCACAGAAAACCCCACCGTAATCACACTCACCCAAGACAAACGCTGGGTCTGCGGGCACGCAGTGAAAGCTATGCACAAAATAAAAGGCCTCCCCCTCTTTTGCCAATCCCGCCGCTAGGGGCGAACCAGGCTGAGTAAAACGCACGGTATTCCAACCCATGTGCGGAATCTTAAACTCCGGCGGGCGTTGGAAACGCACTACTTTACCCGGCAAAATCCCTAAGCCTTTCACGTCACCCTCTTGCGAATGATCAAATAGTGCCTGCATGCCCAAACACACGCCGAGAAACGGCCGGTCCGCTCCGATCCATGCGCGTAAGGTGGCATCCAATTTAGAAGCCCGCAGCGAAGCCACACAATCCCTCAGGGCCCCTACCCCGGGCAACACCAAGCCGACCGCCCGGCTTGCCTCGACCTCGTCGGGCGTGTGCACGACACAGGGTGCAGCGCCCACAGCTTCGAGGGCCTTGGTGACGCTACGCAGGTTGCAAATTCCGTTGTCAATGACGGCGATGACGGGGGCGGACATAGCTCATAACCGTAACGCTCGTGCGCGGCGGCGCCATGCTGAAAAAAAATTCCGCGTAATTTTTTCAATCCGCACTGCAGCGCAATGAATCATTGCTTCACGCTTTTTTTAACCAAAAGCGTTAGCCCTAACGGGCTTGAAAACGCACCGGTTCAAAGGTCAAACCGCCTCTAACCTCCCCCTCCCTAACAAGGGAAAATCCCTGAACTCAGATTTTACCTTTGGTGCTAGGAAGTTGATCGGCCGCGCGAGGCTCGATCTGAGTCGCCATATCGAGTGCGCGCGCGAGACCTTTGAAAATGGCTTCGGCGACGTGATGCGGTTCTTCACCGTAAATCAAAGTTACGTGGAGATTTGCACCGAGGGCGTTACTGAAAGCGCGGCAAAATTCCTTCACGAGTACGATGTTGAAATCGCGCACGAACATCGTCGGCGCGTTCGCTTCGTAAACCAAGTGCGGGCGGCCACCGACATCGACAACAACGCGGGCGAGGGATTCATCCATGGGCAGCAGGAAAAAACCGTAGCGCCGGATCCCGAGCTTGTCGCCGAGGGCTTCTTTAAACGCCTGACCCAAGACGAGGCCGACATCTTCGACCGTGTGATGATAATCGACGTCGACGTCACCCTTAGCTTTGAGGTTGAGATCGAAGAGCCCGTGCTTGGAAAAGAGCGTGAGCATGTGATCGAAGAATGGCACGCCCGTCTCGATTGCGGAAACTCCGGTACCGTCCACGCCGAGCGTGAGCACGATATCGGTCTCGGCGGTTTTACGAGCGACGGTGGCGAGGCGATTTAAGTTTTTAGCCATGTGTCCAAGGTTTCGGAGAGGACGAGCATTTCGTCATCGGTGCCCACGCTGATTCGAAGAAAAGACGCGGTCAAGGCGTGGCTGGGGAAGTGCCGGACTAGGATCTTGTGCGCGCACAGGAAATCATAGGCGGCCTTGGCGACGACCGGGCCAGATTCACCGCGGGCATTTTTGGGTTCCGTGAAAATAAAATTCGACGAAGATTTATAAGTGAACCAGCCGCGACGCTGCTGACATTCTGTGACGAAACTATCTCGGGTATTTTTAATCCGAGCGATAATACCGGCGTAATATTCGGGGTGCCCGAGAGCGGCGAGCGCGGCAGCTTGAGAGAGGCGATTGACGTTGTAACTGTCGCGCACGCGGTCGAGCAGCTCAATGATCTCGGGATCGGCGAGCGCATAGCCGACGCGGATGCCTGCGAGCGCGTGGGCTTTGGACAAGGTACGCACCACGACCAAACGCGGGTGCGTAGCAAGCAAGGGCACGGCGTCTTCGCTTGCGAAGGGTGCGTAGGCTTCGTCGACGACCAGCAAGCCAGGAAACACTGCGAGTACACGAGTGAGTTCGGCGTTGGAGAAGGCTACGCCCGTGGGGGCATTGGGTGAGGTCAGGAAAAACGCGCGGGCTTTGGAAGCAGCGATGCGCTCGATTGGTAGACGCATCGTGCGGTCAAACTCGATGACGAGGCTGCCGGCATCTTGGATTTCGACGAGAACTGGATAGAGTGAATAACTCGGAAACGTAAATCCCGCAGCAGCCTCGCGGGTACAGAAGGCTCGCACGAGCAGATTGAGGATGTCGTCGGAACCGTTGCCAACGATGACGTTTTCCGCGGTGAGATTGTGGCCGTGGTGCGTGGCGATGGCGGTCCGTAACGGGGTGCTCTTGGGGTTAGGGTAAAGGCGGAGCGAGCCGCTGTCTTCCCCGATCTCGCGCCGCAGCGCCTCGGCGACGCGCGGACTTGGCGGATACGGGCACTCGTTGGTATTGAGTTTCACCCAGCCTGGCTCAGTCGGTTGAAGACCGGGCGTGTAGGCGTGAAGTGAAGCCACATGAGGGAGGGCGAGAGACGAAAGAGCGGACATGGGTTGGTTCAGAACGACTTAGCCGGATTGAATTACTCAGTGCGTATCCGCACGGAACGGCCGTGGGCGTCGAGTCGCTCCATTGCCGCAAAAGCGGCGACGACCGGAGCGCCACGTTTCACGCTGGCGCGGTCGTAGCGGATGAGGCTGGTGCGGCGTTGAAAGTCGGCGACGCGCAGGCCGCTGAAAAAACGTCCCGCGCGACCCGTCGGTAGTACGTGGCTGGGACCGGCCGTGAAATCGCCCAGCGCGGTCGGCGTGAAATTGCCCAACATGATCGCCCCAGCCGTGGTGATGGCCTTGGTGAGAGTCTTAGCGGAAGACTCTTTGACTAGGAGCTCGAGGTGTTCGGGCGCGACGTAGTTAGCGATCTCAGCGGCTTGCGCGAGGGTGTCGACTTGGACAGCGAGCCAACCCTCAGCGAGGACGCGGGCGGTTTTCTCGGAGCGCGTCAGCGTCGGCAGCTGCGCCTGGACTTCGGCGGCGATGGCGGCGATAATTTTGGCGGAGGTACCCACCAGATAGATTTTTTCGCGACCAGAGCCGTGTTCGGCTTGGGCGAGAAGATCGGCGGCGGCGAAATCGGCCCGAGCTGTATCATCGGCGATGATCATCACCTCGCTCGGGCCGGGAAGTGAATCCACGCCGACGTGACCGAAGACTTGGCGTTTGGCCTCGCAGACGTACGCGTTACCAGGACCGTAAATTTTATCGACGGCGGGAATGCTCGAGGTGCCATAGGCCATGGCTCCAATGGCCTGAACGCCGCCGATGCGATAGACTTCGTCGATACCGATTAGATCCAACGCGGCGAGCAGTCCGTCGGCGACTTTGCCGTAAGAATTGGACGGAGTGAACACAGCGATCTGCGGGCAGCCGGCGATCTTGGCGAGCGTGGCGGTCATGAGGACCGTGGAAACAAGTGGGACTTGACCGCCGGGCACGTAAAGGCCGACACGACGGATGGGGTCAAATTTTTCGCCGACGAGTGCGCCTTGGGGATTTTTAGCGGTCCAATTTCTGGCGAGACCGCGGCGGTTGAAGGCCACAATACTATCATGCGCGGCCACAAGAGCGCGTCGCTCGGCGGGTGGAAGTCGTTTGGCGGCAGCGGAGATATCGGCGGGCTTTAAGCGAAATTCTTTGGCGCGGAGTTTGGCGCCGTCGAATTTGGCCGCGTAGTGACTTACGGCTTCGTCACCGCGTTGACGGATGTCGGCTAGGATGGCAGTGACTGCATCGCTGATCTCGCGCGGCACGTTCGAACCGCGGCAGAACGCAGCGAGATCGTCGGCAAAATTTTTATCGGAGATGGCGAGGGTGCGCATAGTTAAAAGGAGGTTTTTGTGAAGATGAAGGACGTAGATAAAAAATCACACTCCCCTGCCCGATCATCGATTAGACAGCGCCGGAACGGCGAAGAAGGTAGAGGGAAAGGTTTCATTCACACTGATTTTATCGAAGGTGATCGTGACGGTCTGGGATTTACCGTGGGCGATCGGCGTGAGGGTGATGATTTTTTTGGGAAACCGCAACGCATTGACCGTGATCTCACCTTGTTCACGGATCGAGCCGCCGGCTTCGGTTTCGGTCAGCCGCAGGCGGCCGGTGGCGATTTCAAAGTAGCGCGTGAAAATGATATTGGGCGCGTGGATAAAGGCGATTTTCTCACAGGGCACTCCATCGATTGTGACCGGACCTTGATCTTCAATCCGCGCCCCCTGCCGGTCGAGTCCGCGAAAAAAAGCCAAGTTCTCGAGCGTGTTGGCGCGCAGGCGCTTGACCTGTTCGATGGAGAGAAGCGATAGGCGCCATTGGCTCGCCTCGCTCGGGTCTTGTTGGCGTTGCCAGGCTTCGTAGTCATCGAGCGCAGTCTGCTCGAAGGCTTTTTCGTAGGCGATCGTGATGCGTTGCTGGGCGGGTTTTTGGAAAACAATCTCGACGGAAGCGCGGGTTTGTTTCGAGGCATCAACGGGGTGGGCCGTAACGAGCGTGCCAACGAAACGCAGGGAACGCACTGCGCTTAGGGCGGCTTCCTCGCCGATAAAGGCCCGAGCTTGAGCGATGATTTCGGGCTCAGCATGCGCCGGGGCGACGAGAAACCATGAAGCGACACCTAGCACGAAACGGCAAAGGTGATTCGTGGTCATGGGCGCGTGAGTGAACAGATCTTAGCGGCGAGGGCTCGCAGCGGTTACGAACCGATCACTCCCACTCGATCGTCGCGGGCGGCTTGGAGCTGATGTCCAAAACGACGCGACTTACGCCGCGGACTTCGTTGGTGATGCGACTGGAAATTTTCTGCAAGAGATCGTGCGGCAATTTCGCCCAATCGGCCGTCATGGCGTCGATACTTTCAACGATGCGGAGCGCGATCACGTAGTCGTAAGTGCGTTGATCGCCGAAGACGCCAACCGTTTTGACGGGCAGAAATACCGCGAAGGATTGCCACACTTTCCAGTAATAGCCTGAGGCCATCATTTCTTCTTGGAGTACGGCGTCAGCGTTGCGGAGGATCATGAGATTCTCGGCGGTGATGTTGCCCATCACGCGCACCCCGAGGCCAGGGCCAGGGAACGGCTGGCGCCACACGACTTCCTTCGGCAACCCGAGTGCAGCGCCGACGTGCCGGACTTCGTCTTTAAATAGTTCGCGTAGGGGTTCGATCAATTTGAGCTTCATGCGCGCGGGCAAGCCGCCGACGTTGTGATGGGTCTTGATGAGCGAAGCGGGATTGCCGGCGATGGAAACGCTCTCGATCACGTCGGGGTATAACGTGCCTTGGCCGAGAAATTCCGCCCGGCCCTTGATGGACTTCAACGTTTGCTCGAATACTTCGACGAAGGTGCGGCCGATGATTTTACGTTTCTGCTCAGGTTCGGTGATGCCCTTGAGGCGGCGCAGGAAGAGCGACGAGGCGTCGACGACGCGCAGATCGATTTTAAAGTTACGCTGGTAGAGCGCCTCGACGTAGTCGCGCTCGCCTTTGCGGAGCAGGCCGTTGTCGACGAAGACGCAGGTGAGTTGTTTGCCGATCGCTTTGTGCAGGAGTGCCGCGGCGACGGAGGAATCCACGCCGCCCGAGAGGCCGAGCAGCACGCGGCCCTTGCCGACTTTAGCGCGGATATCAGCGACGGAATGCGCGATGAAATCCTTGGTCGTCCAGTCCTGCGCAGCGCCGCAAATGCTAACAAGAAAATTGCGGATCATGTCCACGCCGCGCTCGGTGTGGAAAACTTCAGGATGAAACTGGATGCCGTAAAAACCGCGTTTCTTATCCTCGATGCCGGAAAAATCCGAGTTGTCTGAAACGGCGGTGGCGACGAAACCGGGCGGCAACGCCGTGAGCTTATCGCCGTGGGAATTCCAGATTTTAAGTGTACGAGGCAGGCCAGCGAAAAGTTTGCCTGGCTTGCGAATGGTGAGTTGGCCGAGGCCGTATTCGCGAGCTTTGCTGTGCGCTACTTTACCGCCGAGGAAGTGCCCCATCAGTTGCACGCCATAGCAGATACCAAGAATCGGAAGCCCGAGTTTAAAAATTCCCGCATCAGGATGTGGCGCGGTTTTCGCATACACACTTTGGGGTCCGCCGGACAAGATGATGCCGACCACGCCATCGGCTTTTAACTGAGCCGCGGGCGTGGAGTAGTGATAAATTTTTGAGTATACTTGGCACTCACGGATGCGGCGGGCGATGACTTGCGTGAGCTGCGAACCGAAGTCGAGGACAGCGATGGTCTGAGGCATGGAATAAGGCGGAAGTCGCGTGGGTTTAAAGGGGTAAGAAAACACGAACGCTGGGGGCGTCGTCAAATGCGGCCTCAAAATTTCAAGCGGGTGTTTTCATGCGCGCAACGCGGGCATGGGTATAACTCAGCGCCCAGACTCGCGGTGTAGAGTTGATCGCAGCGTATGCAGTGAAACGTCGTCTTGCGGCGCTCTCGCTCGAACCGGCGGTAATCGCGCCGATCATAGTAAAACCAGAGGCCAAGAAAGATCGCCGCCACAAGCAGACAGTAAAAAACGGCGGCGCTGGTGAAATCAAACATGCGCTTGAACTTGGAGGCGGCGCGGTGGGCGGCGCAAGGATTTCAGTGCAACTGAGCTCTGGCGCGGAAGCGCCAATTTGAGTGCGGATCTGGGCTTATGATCCCGCCACAGTAAAAAATAAAAACGCGCCGACAATTACGTCGGCGCGTTGAAGTGAAGCTGAGACTGATTTTAACCAGCCTAGCGATAAGCCTAGCTTAGTCTTAGGCCTTGGCGTCGCCTTCGGCCGCGGGAGCGGTTTCAGCGGCAGCCTTGGGGGCTTTGGCTTTCTTGGCTTTGGCCGGTTTTTTAGCCTGCTTGTAGCCTGGGTCATCGGCCTTTACGAACTCGATGAGTGCCATTTCAGCGGCATCGCCAGCGGAACGTGGTCCGAGTTTGTAGATGCGGGTGTAACCACCGGCACGATTGGCGAAGTCCTTGTATTTCTCATTGAAGAGAAGGGTGATCGCATTCTCGTCGCGCACGTCGGCCAAGGCCAGACGGCGCAAATGAATGGCATCCTTCTTGTCGGTCTTCAGCGCGGCTTTTTTGGCCTTGGTGATGACCTTCTCGATGAAGGGACGAAGGGCTTTGGCCTTCGAGAAGGTGGTTTGGATCCGGCCGTGAGTGATGAGTGAGACGGCCATATTGGCCATCATCGCTTTACGGTGAGGAGCAGTTACGCCTAAGGAGGCGTGATGTTTATTGTGACGCATGGTCGGTGTGTTTGAGTTCGGCGCACGATCGGCAATCTGGTCGCAGCGTAGGGCGACACAGACGGCGCGGGCGCCAAAAAGGAATTAGGCTTCTTTCTTGGTCTCGAGGAGGCGTTCGTCGAACTTCATGCCAAGCGAGAGGCCGAGGGCTTCGAGCTTGTCCTTAATTTCGTTGAGCGACTTCTTGCCGAAGTTGCGGTATTTAAGCATCTCCTGCTCGGACTTCATCGCGAGTTCACCCACAGTGGTGATATTCGCGTTGTTCAAGCAGTTGGCGGCGCGCACGGAGAGTTCGATCTCGTTGACCGACATGTTGAGGAGTTTGCGGAGCTTGTTCTGCTCTTCGCTGACCTCGGACTGTTGGTTTTCGAATTCGTAGGTCTCTTCGCTGACGCGATCGAAGACGTCGAGGTGATGCTTTAGAATCGAGGCGGACTGTTTGAGGGCGTCATCGGGAGTGATGCGGCCATCGGTCCAGATCTCGAGGATGAGTTTGTCGTAATCGGTGATTTGACCCACGCGGGTGGCTTCGACCGAATATTTGACGAGACGAACAGGCGAGAAGAGAGAGTCGATCGGAATGACGCCGATGGCTTGTTCTTCTTTCTTGTTTTGCTCACCAGGATAGTAACCACGACCGGTCTTGATCTCGATCTCGGCTTCGAAATTGCGTTTCGTGTCGAGGGTGCAGATGACCTGGTCGGGATTTACGATGGTGATATTGGCGTCAGCCTGGATGTCGGCCGCGGTGACGGGGCCGATTTTGTTGGCTTTGACGGTGAGACTGATGGTCTCACGTTTGTGGGATACGAGCAGAACCTTTTTGAGGTTCAGCACGATGTCGGTGACATCTTCGACGACGCCATCGATGGATTGGAACTCATGATTCACGCCATCAATTTTGATGGAGGAGATGGCCGCACCTTCGATGGAGCTGAGCAGAATACGACGGAGGGAGTTACCCACCGTGTGACCGTAGCCGGCCTCGAAAGGCTCGGCGATGAACTTCGCGTAGGTCGGCGTGGAGCCTTCCTCGATTTTGGTGAGCTTGCTAGGGAGTTCGAACTTTCCGAGGCGTTTGGGCATGGTGATGAACTCTGACGAGTTAAGAGGAAGTTAAGGAAAGAGGCAAAAAAAACTCAGAAGCGCGAGTAGAACTCGACGATGAGCTGTTCGTTGATGTTTTGATCCATTTCGTCGCGCTTGGGCAGACGAACGACCGCGGCCTTGAAGGCTTCGGCGTTGAGGGTGAGCCAACCGGGGACGTTACGAATGCGGTTTTCCTCGAGGTTGCGGGTGGCAAACTGGCGGGAAGCCGGAGCGTTCTTGACCTCGATTTCGTCGCCGGGTTTCACGCTATAGCTGGAGATGTCTAGCTTGCGACCGTTGACGCGGATGTGGCCGTGATTGACGAATTGGCGGGCAGCAGCGCGGCTCTTAGCGAAACCGAGCAGATACACGACGCTGTCAAGGCGGGTCTCGAGCAGCTGCATGAAGCGCTCGCCGGTGACGCCGCGCTCGCGTTTAGCGATCTCGAAGGTGCGACGGAATTGGCGCTCAAGCAGGCCGTAGACGTAGCGGAGCTTCTGTTTCTCACCGAGGCCGACCGAGTATTCGGAGACCTTACGGCGGGACTTAGGACCGTGTTGGCCTGGAGGATAGTTGCGGCGCTCGAGCGCCTTGGCGGAGCCAAGCAGATGCACGCCAAAACGGCGGCTGATGCGGGTGGTAGGACCTGTGTAACGAGCCATGGTCGGAAATATTGAGTGTTAAATAAAAGGGAACGAGGTGCTCAGACGCGACGGCGTTTGCGTGGACGGCAACCGTTGTGCGGGATGGGCGTGACGTCGATGATCGAGGTGATCTCGAGACCGATCGCTTGGAGGGCGCGGACCGCGCTATCGCGACCTAGACCGGGACCCGAGATGCGGATGACGACATCCTTGAGGCCGTGGGACATCGCGTTGCGCGCGGCGTCTTGGGCGACGATCTGAGCGGCGTAGGCGGTGGACTTACGCGAACCGCGGAAGTTGCACTTACCGGCGCTGGACCAGGCGATGACGGCGCCCTTATGGTCGGTGATCGAGACGATCGTGTTGTTGAAGGAGGCGAGAACGTTGGCGACACCGGAGGTGACGTTTTTGGAACCCTTAGCCTTACGAACCTTGATCGTGCCGATTTCCTCTTTGAGGAGTTCTTCAGCCGTGGGCTGACGAGCGACACCACCGATGAGTTCGACGGGGGCAGCCTTGGCTTCCGGCGCGTGAGCGACGGGGGTAGCCGCGGGGGCTTCGGCGGCGGGCGCGGTAGCGTCAGCCTTGGGGGCCTTGGCTTTCGGGGCCTTGGCGGGCTTGGATTCGCCAGCGGCTGCAGCAGCCTTGACGGGTTTTTCCTTCTTAGGAGCGGACTTTTCTTCGGCCATGTGAGTGTAAGATTAAACTTCCTTAGCTTTGGTGACACCAACGGTCTTGCGCGGGCCCTTGCGGGTGCGGGCGTTGGTGCTGGTGCGCTGACCGCGCACCGGGAGGCTGCGACGATGGCGAACGCCACGGTAGCAATTGATCGCTTGGAGGCGCTTGAGATTGGCGGTGTGGTCGCGACGAAGATCGCCTTCAACGATCCACTTGTGATCGGTGATCACGTGGAGAATTTTGTTGAGCTGTTCTTCGCTCAGATCTTGGGCGCGGAGATCGGGATCGATGCCGACTTCTTTGACGATTAGGTCAGCCCGTTGGGGGCCGATACCGTAGATGTAACGCAGAGAGAACGCGATTTTCTTCTTCGCGGGGATTTCGACGCCGAGGAGACGTGGCATGGTAGGATGGGTTGGTGTTAGAGAGTTGAGAGTGAGGAAACGGAAATGGAAAATTTATTGTGGGCGCGGGATCGTGAGGATCTCCGGGCCACTATCTGTGGTGAGCACGGTGTGTTCGAAATGAGCGGAGGGCTGACCGTCGGAGGTGACGTGGGTCCAACCATCGCCCAAGGTCTTGGTCTTGAAACCGCCGAGGTTGACCATAGGTTCGATCGCGAGCGTCATGCCGGGCTTGATTTTTTCACCGGTGCCGCGCCGACCAAAGTTGGCGATCTCTGGGGGTTCATGCATCGCGGTTCCGACGCCGTGGCCGACCATATCGCGAACGACGCTGAAGCCGTGGCTTTCGCAGTGGGTCTGAATCGCATGCGAGATGTCGCCGATACGATTGCCGACCTGCGCTTGACGGATGCCGAGGTCGAGGGCTTCACGCGAGACGCGGAGAAGTTTTTCGAGGGCGGGTGAAATCGGGCCAACCGGTAGCGTGGTGGCGTTGTCGCCAACGTAGCCGTCATGCCACACCACGATGTCGAGTGAAACGATATCGCCTTCGCGTAAAACGCGACGAAGTGAGGGAATACCATGAACGACTTCTTCGTTAACCGAGATGCAGGTGTGCGCCGGGTAGCGGCGGGAACCGTGCTGATAACCGAAACAGGCGCTGCGCGCGCCGAGGCGGGCGATCCAATCGCGGCCTGCTTCCTCCAAATCCTGCGTTGTGACACCGGGGCGAACGAGGGGCTTGAGTTGATCAAGCACGGTCGCGGCGATGGCACAGGCCTCGCGCATTTTAGCGATACCGATTTTGTCTTTGATCGGGATCATGCAGCGAGTGCGGCCTCATCTTTTTTGAGGAGGCCTAAGGTGCGATAGTGTTCGAGGACTGATGCCGGAGCATCAGGGGAGGCATAAACGGCGAGGAGGTTTTCATCGCGAGCGTCCATCCATTCGTCGAACACCAAAGCTTGGAGCAGCGTAGCCGGGAAGTCCGTGAGGACAAATCCCGCATCAGGTTTGCGCGCAAAGAACCACTTTCGCAACAAGGCGAGAGTAGCGGCTTCAGTCACCGCGGCGGAGCCGGGGCGGCGCGAAATCTCCCGGCGCGACAGGCCGGCGGGAGAGACGTGCTCAATGTGCAAAGAACGTTCTAAGTTCATCAGGTTTTCGGTGTGAAAAGCAGCTGAACCAAGGAGAATGATTTTAGCTCGGGCGGGAGGTCCGCCGAGCGCGTAGAGGTCGTTGATGGAGGCCATCGAGACCCGAGTAAAGAACTTAATTGACGAAGTGGCGGTAGGCGGCGATGCCGACGCCCAACACCAACAGAACGAGCATCGGAAGCGCGAGCTTCATGATTGCATCGGAGCTGAGCGCATCACCGGTCATCCCTTGCGGGTTGGCGCTGCGAGCGCGGATACGACCTTTCTTGAGGAAACCGTCGTAATGACGTTGCAACAGGAAGGTCTCGATTTGGCGCATGGTGTCCAAAATGACGCCCACGGTGATCAACATACCTGTGCCACCGAAGAAGACGGCGATGCGTTGGGGAACATTGAGTTCAAAAAGGAGCACGTCGGGCATGACCGCGATGACCGTCAGGAAGATCGCACCCGCTAGGGTAAGACGGGTCATAATGAAATCGAGGAATTGGGCCGTGGGTTCGCCAGGGCGGACGCCGGGGATGTAGCCGCCGTATTTCTTAAGATCGTCGGCGATCTGGATGGGTTTAAACATCACGGATACCCAGAAATAGCTGAAGAACATGATCAGGACGGTATCGATTAGGTAGTAGCTCCAATGACCGCGCAGGAGGTTTTGCGAAATCTCGCTCAAAAACTTGATATTAAAAGCTGCTCCGAGTTGGGAGAAGATCTGCTGCGGGAACAGCAAGATGGCGCTAGCAAAGATAACGGGCATGACGCCCGAATAATTGACCTTAAGCGGCAGGAAGGAACTTTGGCCGCCCATGACTTTGTTGCCCACGACGCGCTTGGCGTACTGGACTGGGATCTTGCGCTGGCCTTGCACGACCATGATGATACCCATCGTAACGGCGATAAAAAGGACCCCCATCACAACCGCCTGCGGCAGACCGAGGCTTTGGCCGGTGCCGACTGGACGGAAGAACAAGTTATAGGTGGCAACGGCCGCATTGGGGATATCGGCCAAAATGCCGACGGTGATGAGCAAAGATACGCCATTACCGATGCCTCGCTGGGTGATCTGCTCGCCAAGCCACATCAGCAGCATGGTACCCGCGGTCATGAAGATCACTGAGGTGATCAAGAAACCGAGCTTACCGACGACCACGATCGCGCCGTAGACGTTTTCATCGTAACCTGGGAAAAGACGACCGGGTTGTTCGAGTGCCCAAATCAGGAGCGTGCCTTGCACCAAGCAGATGATCACCGTCGCATAACGCATATACTGCGTGAGCTTCTGACGACCGACATCGCCTTCTTGTTGGAGGCGGCTCAAGGCAGGTACGACCGCCGTCATGAGCTGGAAAATAATCGAGGCGCTGATGTAGGGCATGATGCCCAAAGCGAAAATAGCACCTTTCACGAGGGCACCGCCGGTGAACATGTTGTAAAGGCCGACGAGGGCCCCACCCGTGCCGCCGGCTTGTTCGGCGAAGAACTTCTGCAGCGGCGCCGGATCAATACCAGGCAGCGGGATGTGCGCACCAACGCGCGCAACGAACAGCAGCGAGAGCGTGTAGAAAATACGCGAGCGGAGCTCGGGGATTTTCAGCGAATTCGTGAAGGCGGAAAACATTGCGATGAGGCGAAGGACTGGAGGACGCGGACTGGGGAAAAGACAAGAAGAGCGCGCCCGGAGGCGCGCTCAATTTGAATTAGGCGACGATGGCTTGGCCACCGGCTTTTTCGATCTTGGCTTTGGCGGATTCAGAGAATTTCGACGCGGTCACTTTGAGGGCGCGGGTGATTTCACCGTCGCCGAGGACTTTGAGGAATTTCTCGTCGTGACGCACAAGGCCCGCGTTGGCCAGTACCGTGACGTTAACTTCGGAGATCTTGGCATCGAGACGGGCGAGATCGCCGACGTTAACAATGATCGGTTCCACGCGGAAAGCCGCTTGGTTAAAACCGCGGTGCGGGAGTTTACGATAAAGGGGCATCTGACCGCCTTCGAAGCCGGGACGGATGCTGCCGCCGGAACGGGCCGTCTGGCCCTTGCCGCCGCGACCAGAGGTCTTGCCGTGGCCGCCGCCTTCGCCGCAACCGACGCGCTTTTTGCGGTGAATGGCACCGACAACGTTCTTGAGTTCGTGGAGTTTCATAGGAGTTCCTGTTTAGGGGGCGCCCGGTCCGCCTGAGGGCGAGACCGGACTCGGATGTGTAACGATTAAATTAAGCCGACTTACGCACGCTCGTGATGTCTTCGGCGGTACGGAGTTGTTGGAGGGCCGCGAGGGTGGCGTTCACGACGGCGATGTGGTTATTAGAACCCATCGACTTGGTGAGGACGTTTTTAACGCCCGCCGCTTCGAGGACCGCGCGTACGCCGCCGCCGGCGATGAGACCAGTACCGGGCGAAGCGGGTTTAAGGAGAACTTTGCCGCCATCGTATTCGCCGAAGACGTCATGGGAAATCGTGTCGCCCTTGAGCTTCACGCTGACCATGTGCTTGTGGGCGTTGGCGGTGCCTTTCTTGATGGCGTCTGGGACTTCGTTGGCCTTGCCGTAGCCGATGCCAATTTTGCCCTTGCCGTCGCCGACGACCGCGAGTGCAGCGAAGCTGAACCGGCGACCACCTTTGACGACCTTAGCGCAGCGATTGATGAAGACGACTTTTTCGATCATCGCGGTGCCGTCGGCCGACAGGGTCGGCTTGTTACGGTCATCACGACGGGGGCCGCGAGGGCCACCGCCACCGGGGCCATCACGGCGGGGACCGCGTTGGCCGCGCTCGCCCGCACGGGCTGGAGCAACCGCGGGAGCGGCAGAATCAGAAGGGGGAACGGGAGAAACAGGTTCAGTGCTCATAGGCGCGGGATTAGAATACAAGGCCACCCTCGCGGGCGGTGTCGGCGAAGGCTTTAACCTTGCCATGGTAGAGCGCACCACTGCGGTCGAACACCACGGAAGTGATGCCGGCGGCCTTCGCTTTTAACGCGAAGGCGGTAGCGAGAGCTTTGGCTCCGGCGATGTTGGCTCCGAGCTTTTGCTTGCGCATCTCGGGATCGAGGGTCGCAAGGAAAACCAAGGTCGTACCGAGATCGTCGTTGATCGCTTGGGCGTAGATGTTTTGGCCGCTGAATTTGACGCTGAGGCGTGGGCGGAGCGCCGTGCCGACGACCTTTTTGCGGATGCGCCAGCGACGTTTCTGGAGGAGCTGGGCTTTGTAGATAGTGTTCATGGGTATGGTCCCTGAAAGTTGGTTTAGAAGGAGGATTAGGCGACGGTCTTGCCTTCTTTGCGGCGGACGCGTTCGCCAACGATACGGACACCTTTGCCCTTGTAGGGCTCGGGCGGGTAATAGCTACGGATCTCAGCGGTCACGGCGCCGACGAGCTGCTTGTCGCAGCCTTCGACTTTGACCTTAGTGCCATCGACGACGGTAATTTTGATACCTTCGGGGATGTTCATGAGGATTGGGTGCGAGTAACCGAGCGCGAGGTCGAGTTGCTTGCCCTTCAAGTTGGCTTTGAAACCGACGCCTTGGATTTCGAGATCCTTACTGTAGCCTTCGGTGACGCCTTTGACCATGCCGGCGACGATCGAGCGCACCGTGCCATACATGGCGTTGGCGAAGCGCGACTCTTCGGTAGGAGCGAAGGTGATTTTTTGGTCAGCGACGGTGATTTTGACGACGGGAGCGAAAATCTTAGAGACTTTGCCCTTGGGGCCCTCGATGAGGACGGTCGTGTTGGTGATCCCGACTTTAACTTTGTCGGGAATGAGAACGGGTTGTTTGCCGATGCGGCTCATGGTGCGGGCGGGTTACCAAACGTTGCAGATCAGTTCGCCGCCGGCTTTATTGCGGCGACAGTCGGCGTCCTTCATGAGGCCCTTCGACGTGGAAATAATGGCGATACCGAGGCCGTTGAGGACGCGGGGAATTTCGCTGTAGGAGGAATAGATACGGCGACCGGGGGTCGACGTGCGGTTGATCGCGGTGATGGCGGGAGCGCCATCCACATACTTCATCTTAACGACGAGAGTTTTGTGGCCTTGGGCGTCGGTGCCGTCCTTGAAGTCGGAGATATAACCTTCGGCTTTTAGAATGGCTGCGATGGCGGCCTTGAGTTTGGAATGCGGCGAAACGCACTCATCGAGACGTGCCTGGCTGGCGTTGCGCAGACGCGTGGTGAAATCACTGATCGGGTCGGTCATGGTGGATGTTGGTTTGGGGCCGACGGGTCATATCCGACGCGCTTGCAGCGCGCAAACTCCCGCCGGCAATTAAAATATTACCAGGAAGATTTCGTGACGCCGGGGATTTTGCCGGCGAGAGCGAGTTCGCGGAATTGGATACGAGACACGCCAAACTTCCGGATGAAGGCACGAGGACGGCCGCTCATGGAGCAACGGTTCTTGATGCGCACAGCCGAGGCGTTACGCGGCATCTTCTGGAGCTTCTTGGAAGCGGCGAAGAATTCTTCGTCGGTGGTGGCGGGATTGTTTAGGGTGGCCTTGAGCTCGGCGCGTTTAACGGCGTGCTTGGCGACGAGGGAGATGCGCTTCTTGTTGCGCTCGATAGCAGATGTCTTAGGCATGGCAGTAAGGGTTAAGCGGCGGTCTTGGCCTCGGTGCGGCGGAAAGGCATGCCGAGCAGTTTCAACAACTCGCGGCCTTCGTCGTCGTTGGTGGCGGTGGTGACGATAGTGATATCCAGACCCATGGTCTTCTTCACGTTTTCGACGGTAATTTCTGGGAAGATGGTGAAGTCGTTGACGCCGAGATTGTAGTTGCCTTGGCCGTCCAGCTTTGGGGGAACGCCACGAAAATCGCGGATGGTGGGAAGCGAAACGGCGAGCAAGCGATAGAGAAATTCCCACATCGAGTTACCGCGGAGGGTCACGCGGCAGCCAACGACTTGGTTTTCGCGGAGTTTGAAATTCGAAATAGCCTTGCGCGATTTCGTGAGGACAGGCTTTTGGCCGGCGATAGCACCGAGGTCACGCTGAATGTCGGCGATTTGGTTCTTGTCGGCTTCGGCATCGATACCGGTATTCAGGCTGACCTTAAGGATCTTGGGGACCTGATGTTTATTGGTGTAGCCGCGACTTTTCATCAGCGCGGGGAACACCTGCTCGGTATAGGTTTTTTTGAGAGTGGGAACGTAGCTCATGGAATGGGTCACCGGATTTCCGACCCGGTGGCGTAAAGGTGAGTGTTTGGTGGAAAAACGGTCAGTAGGTCAGATGGGCCGCCGGATTGGCAAGCGCACAATGGATCAGGCGGCCGCGGGCGCGGGTTTCTTGCGTTTGCTGGCGTCGAACACAGCCTTGAGCATCAAGTTGGAGATGTGGACGGTGCCTTCACGCTCGACGATGGCACCCTGGGGGTGCTCGGTGGATTTCTTCAAGTGGCGCTTCATCATGGCGACGCCTTCGATGCGGGCACGTTGGCTGGTGGCAACGACTTCGAGTACTTTGCCTTCCTTGCCTTTGTGGGAGCCGGCGATGACAACGACGTGGTCGTTGCGTTTGATGTGGAATTTCAGGGCCATGGTCAGAGAACCTCCGGAGCGAGGGAAATGATCTTCATGAAGTTTTTCGCACGCAGTTCGCGGGCGACGGGGCCGAAGATGCGGGTGCCCTTGGGATTGTTGGTCGCATCGATAATAACGATGGCATTGCTGTCGAAACGAAGGTAGCTGCCATCCGCGCGGCGGACGGGAGCTTTGGTGCGCACGACGACGGCTTTAACGACTTCACCTTTTTTAACGGTGGCTTCAGTCGCGCTGGACTTGATGTGGACGGTGATCACGTCACCGACGCCGGCGGTGGTGGTGATCTGGCCTTTTTTGCTGATCATCGCAGCCTTGCGCGCGCCGGTGTTATCGGCGACTTCGAGAATGGAACGCAGTTGGATCATAGGATCTCCTGTAATTTAAAGGGGTGGATTTAGAATCAAGCCTTAGGGGCCGCCGGGGCGGTCGCTGTGGTCTTGGTGGGAACTTGAGCGGCGACGTCATTTTCGCTGATAGCGACGGCGTCGGTGGTGACAGCGCTCTGAACCACGCTGACGATGCGCCAGCGCTTCAAGCGGCTGAGGGGGCGCGTTTCCATGATCTCGACCTTGTCGCCGACCTTGGTCTCGTTCTTCTCGTCGTGCACATGGACAACCGTCTTGCGGTTGATGACCTTGTGGTAGAGTGGGTGCGGGGTCTTGTAGGGAATCGTGACCTTGATCGACTTGTCGCCAGAGCGACTGGTGACGAATCCGATGATGGTCTTGCGCGTGTTGCGCGAACCGGGAGTGGCGGATGACATGGCGGGAATGGGTTATTGCCTAGGGCGCGTTAAGCGGCAGCCGGGGCGGATTTCTTCTTGGCGGTGAGAACGGTTTCAAGACGCGCGATATCCTTACGATACGAGCGGAGCAGATGGGGCTTCTCGACCTGGCCGGTCTGCTTGCGCAGACGCAGTTGGAGGAGTTGCTCGCGGGTCTCGCGGAGCTTGGTGGTGATCTCGGCAGGCGAGAGGGCGCTGATTTCTTTGGCGGTCATGGCGACGAATGTGGTTTAAAGGTTATAACCTCAAACGGCGGCGCCATCGCGAACGATGAAGCGGCAGTGGAAGGGCAGTTTGGCGTCGGCGAGGCGGAAAGCCTCTTTGGCGACGGTGACAGAGACACCGGCGAGTTCGAAGAGGACGGCACCGGGCTTGATCACGGCGACGTAGTATTCGACCGGACCTTTACCCTGACCCATACGCACTTCTTGCGGCTTTTTGGTGACGGGCTTGTGCGGGAATACGCGAATCCAGAGTTTTCCTTTGCGCTTGAGGTGGCGCGAGATGGTGACGCGAGCGGCTTCGATCTGCTGGCCGGTCATGGGACCACGGGTCAGAGATTGGAGGCCGAATTCTCCGAATGCGAGAGTGTTGCCGCGCTTGGCATTGCCAGCGCGGGAGCCTTTCATCACTTTGCGGAATTTGGTGCGGGCGGGTGCTAGAGCCATGGGAGTTTTCTCCTAAATTGTTTCGTGGACTAAGAGCTGCTTAGGTGGCGGGCTCTTCTTTTTTGCAGATCCAGCATTTGACGCCGATCTTGCCGTAGAGGGTGAGGGCTTCGGAGAAGCCGTAATCGATATTTTCGCGGAGGGTGTGCAACGGCACGCGGCCTTTGCGCTGCCACTCGCGGCGAGCAATGTCTGTGCCGCCGAGACGACCGGAGCATTGGATACGGATACCTTCGGCGCCGAGGGCCATGGCCATTTCGACGGCCTTTTTCATGGCGCGGCGGAAAGCAATACGGCGCTCAAGCTGGAGGGCTACGTTCTCGGCCACTAGCTGGGCTTCGATCTCCGGCTTCTTGACCTCTTGGATATCGAGCAGGATTTCTTTGCCCGTCAACTTGGCGAGGTCGGCCTTGATGTTTTCGACTTCGGCGCCTTTGCGACCGATGACGATACCAGGACGCGCGGTGTAAATCTTGACGCGGACACGGTTCGAGGCGCGCTCGATGAAGATGCGAGGCACGGAGGCCTGCTTCAGCTTCGCCATGAGCGAGTCACGGATGAGCTGGTCTTCGAGGAGCAGCTTCGGGAATTCCTTCTTGGTGGCAAACCAGCGGGACTGCCAGTTGCGGCGAACGGCGAGACGGAAGCCGATAGGATTTGTCTTTTGGCCCATGGTGGTGAGTTAGTTGGTGTTTCCGTCGGAGAGGACGATACGAATGTGGGACATCTTCTTGCGGCGGGGCATCGCGGTACCGCGAGCGCCGGCCTTGAAGCGCTTGAGGACGGGACCGTTCTCAATGATGGCGCTTTTCACGGTGAGGGAATCAGCCGAGAGGTTGTTGTTATTTTCCGCGTTCGCGATGGCGCTCTTAAGCGTTTTGACGATCAGGGCCGCGGACTTGCGCGGAATGAGCGTCAAATATTCGACAGCTTCAACGGCCTTGCGGCCTTGAATGGTGCGGGCTACTTCGCGCACCTTTTTAGGTGACATACGCGCGTAGCGTGTGAGGGCTTGGACTTCCATGGTGGGTTGAGGAGGATTCCGACTTGGGATCGGCGATAGTAGCGGGGCCTGAGCCCTACCCTACCCTTTGGGTTGGTTTACGAATTAAGATTTGAGAACTTTGACGGCGACTTGGTCACCGGCGCGGATGGTTTGATGAGGCTGGAGGCCGACGATGAGTGCGGCCGCAGCTTGGGGGCGAAGGTCAACAAGAACGAGCTCACCGACCGCGATGTTGCCGCGGGTCACGCGGCAGATCATCCCAGAGCGCAAGCCCGAGTTGTAACCCGAATCCAAGAGAATCAAGTCCGCCGAGCGTGCCGCCTGCGTCGAGACGACCACGACCGCGCGCGGGGTCTGCGCAGCGGCAGCCCGTGTTGAGGACAACACGAGCGCAGCGAGCGCGAAACCGGCGATGAAGTGGGAGACAAGACGCATGGTCAGCGTAGGCCTTAGATTTCCTTGCGGGTCATGCCACCGTGGCCCTTGAACACGCGGGTGAGCGCGAATTCGCCGAGCTTGTGGCCGACCATATTTTCGGTGACGTAGACGGCGGTGAAAACCTTGCCGTTGTGAACGCTGAACGTGTGGCCGATGAAATCGGGCGTAATCGTCGAGCGGCGGGACCAAGTCTGGATGGGTTTCTTGGCGCCGGTTTTAACAGCCTTTTCGATTTTTTCGAGCAGGTGGTAATCGACAAAGAAACCTTTTTTGATGGAGCGTGCCATGGTGCGAAGGAGGTAGGGTTACTTACTTCCGACCACGCGGCTTGCGGCCGTTGTGGTGGACAATGATCATGCTGTTGGACTGCTTGGAGCGGCGGCGCGTTGGGAAACCCTTCGCGAGCTGGCCCCACGGGGAGACGAGCTGTTGACGGCCACCACCACCCTTGGACTTACCCTGACCACCACCGTTGGGGTGGTCGACTGGGTTCATCGCCATACCGCGGACGTGCGGACGGCGGCCGAGCCAACGGCTACGACCGGCCTTGCCGAGAGATTGTTTATTGTGGTCGCCATTGCCGACTTCGCCGATGGTGGCGCGGCACTTGGCATTGACCACACGCAGTTCGCCGGAAGGCATCTTGAGCTGCGCGACGCCATTTTCAACGGCGACCAGCTCAAGGGCGGTACCCGCGGAGCGGGCGATCTTTGCACCCCGGGTGGGCACGAGTTCGACGCAATGCAGCAAGGTGGAAGGCGGAATCAGCTCGAGTGGGAAGTTGTTACCGACGTTGAAATCGTTGGTCGTAGCTTTGTTCGAAGCGAAGATCGTATCGCCGACTTTGAGGCCGTTGGGCGCCAAAATGTAGCGCTTCTCGCCATTGGTGTAGGCGATCAGGGCGATGTTCGAAGTGCGATTAGGATCATACTCGAGGGCCTGCACGCGGGCGGGCATGTCGAGAATGTCGCGCTTGAAATCGATGATGCGGTAGAGCTGTTTGTGACCGCCGCCGCGATGGCGGGAGGTGACGCGACCGTATACGTTACGGCCGCCAGTCTTGTTCATCGGTGTGGTGAGGCCGCGCAGCGGACGCTCCTTGGAGAGACCTTCGCGCTTGTTCAGCGAGGTGAAACGGCCGGAAGGCGTGAGAGGGCGGAATGAGTGAATAGCCATGGTGGTGGTTCCGTTGGGGAGTTCGTGGTTTAGACGAGCTCGATCTTATCGCCGGCTTTGAGGGTCACGATCGCCTTTTTGAAGTCGGAGGTGACGCTGGGCTGGCCTTGGCGGCTCTTTTTGTTTTTGCCCCGGTAGTTTTGCACGTTCACGCGACGCACGGTGACCTTGAAGGTCTCTTCAACCGCGAGGGCGATGGCATGTTTATTAGCGTTCGGGAAAACCTCGAACGTGTATTGACCGAGCTCGGCGGATTGCTTGTTGGCTTTTTCCGAGAGCAAAACGGTTTTAAGGACGTTATGGGCGTTCATCAGTTTTTACCTCCGTTGATGCGAGCGATGATGGTTTCGAGCGCCTTGGTGCTAACAATAATTTTTTTGTATTTCGCGAGGTCAACCGGGTTGAGCTTGGCAGCTTCCTGGAGATAAACGCGCTCGATATTGCGAGCGGCGCGAGCCGTGCCCAGAGCGAACGGGGCGTCGACGAGGAGCACCTTACCGGCGGGCGCGATGCGACCGAGGATTTGGTTAACACCCTTGGTTTTACCGGTTTCGGCGATGAATTTCTCGATCACGGCGATTTCACCGGCCGAAGCGCGGTCAAAAAGGGCGCGGCTGAAAGCGAGCGCTTTAACCTTAGCGTTAATCTTCTTGGAGTAATCGCGGGGCTTGGGGCCGAACACGACACCACCACCGACCCACAAGGGCGAGCGGATGGAGCCAGCACGAGCACGACCGGTGCCCTTTTGGCGCCAGGGCTTTTTGCCGCCGCCGCGCACTTCGCCACGAGTCTTCGTGGAGTGGGTGCCTTGACGATTGTTGGCGTTGATCGCGACGATGACTTCCTTCAGGGCTTGAATACCCTTGTCGCCTTCGAAGGTGGGCAGACCGGCGAAATCTTGTTCGCGACTGGTCGTGCCATCAGAACTGAAAACAGTAAGTTTCATGTTGGTGGCTCCGGGTTACTTGGCGGCTTTAGGTTGGCCCTTGATGGCGGAGCGAACGATCACGTCGTCGCCGTTGGCACCAGGAATGGCGCCTTTCACAAGGATGAGGTTCTGCTCGGCGATGATTTTCACCACGCGCAGGTTTTGCACGGTGCGGGCATCGCTGCCCATGTGACCGGGCATGGCTTGGTTTTTCCAGACGCGACCAGGAGTCTGGCGCATGCCGATAGAACCAATTCGGCGATGAAACATGGAACCGTGCGAGGCGGGACCGCCAGCCACACGGAAACGTTTCACGACGCCTTGGAAGCCTTTACCCTTGGTGACGCCACTGACATCAACGAGCTGACCTTCAGTGAAGGTCGCTACGGTGACAATGTCGCCAACTTTGAGCGTGGGGGCAGCCGAAGAGCGAACTTCGCTGAGCAACCGCGGCGCGATTTCAAGTCCGGCCTTTTTGGCATGACCTTGTTCACCGGCGGCGGTGTTTTTGGGCTTCTTGGAAGAGAAGCCGATTTGGACAGCGTTATAACCGTCTTTTTCAACGGTTTTAACTTGGACCACTGGGCAGGGTCCGGCTTCAACGACGGTGACGGGGACTAAGACGTTTTGAGCGTCGTAGACCTGCGTCATCCCGAGTTTTTTGCCTAGGAGCGAGGAGATCATGGGCTAAGCGGTAGGTGGAAAGGTTTTCCGTTTAAACGGACCTACTTAAGCGAGGGACCTAGAGGTGCCACTAAAGGCACATAGGCAACTGCTGACTGTAGAGTGATTGAGTCTGGGTGTTAGACGTTAATGGTGATGTCGACGCCTGAAGGCAGATTGAGCTTCTTGAGCTCGTCGACCGTTTGGGCCGTGGGCTCAATAATATCAATCAGGCGCTTATGCGTGCGGGTCTCGAACTGCTCCATCGACTTCTTGTCCACGTGGGGCGAGCGATTGACGGAGAGTTTTTCGATGCGCGTAGGCAGCGGAATGGGGCCGGAGACACGGGCGCCGGAGCGTTTGGCGGTCTCGACGATGTCCTGAGCTGATTGATCGATCACTCGATAATCGAAGCCCTGGAGTTTGATGCGAATGCGTTGGCCTTTCATGGCGTAAAAGAACGGATAAGTTTAGCTGCGGGCCGGGCCCTTGGCGTTGGTTTCGACAATCTTGGCAAGGAGAGAATTTGGCACCTGTTCAAAGTGCGAAGGCGTGATACCTGCACTGGCGCGACCCTTGGAAAGGGAGCGAATATCGGTGACGTAACCGAAGAGCAACTCAAGTGGAACGTGCGCCGCGATGATGCACGCGCCGGCTTTATTTTCCATACCTTGGATCTGGCCGCGACGACGGTTGATGTCGCCCATGAGATCGCCTTGGTATTCTTCAGGGGTGGTGACTTCGACGCCCATGATGGGCTCGAGCAAGATGGGGTTAGCCTTCTTCATCGCGTCCTTGAACGCGAAGATGCCCGCCATCTTGAAGGCCAGTTCCGAGGAGTCGACCTCGTGGAAAGAACCATCAATGATGCGAATGATGACATCGACGACTGGGAAGCCCGCGACAACACCGTTGTTGCTGCCTTCACGGATACCGTCGGTCGCTGGCTTGATAAATTCCTTCGGGATCGAACCACCCACGGTTTCATTAAGGATCTCGACGCCCTTACCTTTTTCGTTGGGCTCAAGCTTGATAACGACGTGGCCGTATTGACCCTTACCACCGGATTGACGGATGAATTTGCCTTCGCCGTCAGCCGATTTGGCGATGGTTTCACGATACGCGATCTGCGGCTTACCCGTGGTAGCCTCGACCTTGAACTCGCGCTTCATGCGATCGATGATGATTTCGAGATGGAGTTCGCCCATGCCGGCGAGAATGGTCTGACCGGTATCTTGGTCGGTCTTAACGCGTAGGGTTGGATCTTCTGCAACCAAGCGTTGCAGAGCGACTCCCAGCTTCTCTTGGTCGGCCTTCGAATTAGGCTCGATGGACATCGAGATAACCGGCTCGGGGAAGGAAGGTGGCTCGAGGCGGATATCGAAATCCTCGTCGCACAAAGTATCGCCTGTGATGACATCTTTGACTCCGACGACGGCACAAATGTCGCCTGCGTACGCGACGTCAATTTCTTCACGTTCGATGGCGCGCATCAAAACGAGACGGGAAACGCGCTCGGTGCGGCGGGTGCGAGGATTATAAAGCGCCATGCCTCGCGGCAATTGGCCGGTATAAACGCGGAAGAATACGAGACGACCCACGAAAGGATCGTTCCAGAGTTTGAAGGCGAGGCCGGCAAGCTTGGCCTTGTCATTAACCACAGCTTCAACCTGGTTACCGTCGCTATCCTGACCCTGCATTGGAGGAACGTCGATGGGGCTGGGGAGGTAATTGACAACGCAATCAAGGAGACGCTGCACGCCCTTTTTCTTAAAGGCTGAACCTGGGAACACGCCGGTGAACTGCAACGAAATGGTCGCTTTGCGTACGGCGAGCATGAGTTCGTCGACACTGATGGCCTCACCATTGAGGTATTTTTCAGCCAGAACGTCATCGAAATCGGAAACCGCCTCAATCAACTTATCACGGTATTCCTTTGCCTGCGCTTTCATTGCATCAGGAATCTCCATCGTGGTCGGCTTCATCCCGAGCGGATCGCTGGGATTCTCCTCGAAAGAATAGGCTACGTTCTGCACCAAATCCACGAGACCCGTGAAATTTTCTTCAGCACCGATGGGCAAATACAGAGCGTGGGCATTGGCCTTCAGCTTGTTGCGGATATCATCGATACAACGGAAGAAATTCGCGCCGACTCGGTCCATCTTGTTGATGAACGCGATGCGAGGCACGCGGTACTTGTTGGCCTGACGCCAAACGGTTTCAGACTGAGGCTGAACGCCGGAAACGGCATCGAAAACGGCGACGGCGCCATCGAGGACGCGCAAGGAGCGCTCCACCTCGGCCGTGAAATCCACGTGTCCGGGAGTGTCGATAATATTGATACGCTGCTTGATGCCTTTCCAGGGTCCCCAAGAAGCATTCCAAGCGCAGGAAATAGCAGCTGCGGTGATCGTGATGCCACGTTCGCGCTCTTGTTCCATCCAGTCGGTGACGGTCGTGCCTTCGTGCACTTCACCCATCTTGTGCACTGCGCCCGAGTAGAATAGAATACGCTCGGTCGTGGTGGTCTTGCCCGCATCGATGTGCGCGGCAATACCGATGTTACGCGTCCACTCGAGAGGGAACGGGCGGTCTTTAGAGTTTACCGGGGAGACTTTCGTCTTATCGGTAACGATCGTGATGACGGGAGGAACGGCGGCAGACATGGACAAGGTCCTAAATTGTGATTACCAGCGGAGGTGAGCGAAGGCACGGTTGGCTTGCGCCATCTTGTGCGTGTCTTCCTTCTTTTTAACTACCGAACCGGTGTTATTGTAAGCATCGATGATTTCGGCAGCGAGGGCATCCTTCATGGGGAGACCTTTGCGGGCACCAGCGGCATCCACGATCCAACGCAGCGCGAGGCTTTCTTGGCGCTCAAAAGAGATTTCGATCGGAACCTGGTAGGTTGCACCACCAACGCGGCGGCTCTTCACTTCGAGGCGAGGACGGGCGTTTTCAAGCGCGCCGAGCATCAGGTCAACCGGGTCACCCTTTTCGAGCTTCTCGGAGACTTTTTCAAACGCTCCGTAGACGATGCGTTGGGCAAGGTTCTTCTTGCCGCTCTTCATGATGACATTGACGAGGTGAGCGACCAGCGGGCTGTTATAGCGCGCATCGGGCTCAACGTGACGTTTTTCTGCTCTGTGACGACGTGACATGGTGCAAATTCTCCTCGGTAAAATTATTTCTTAACAGCCTTAGGACGTTTCACGCCGTATTTGGAACGGCTGCGACGACGCTTCTCTACGCCCGTGGCGTCGAGGGTGCCGCGCACGATGTGATAGCGCACACCGGGCAAATCCTTCACACGACCACCACGCACGAGCACAATCGAGTGCTCCTGGAGATTGTGGCCTTCATCAGGGATGTAGGAGATGACTTCGTTGCCGTTGGTGAGACGTACTTTCGCGACCTTACGGATAGCGGAATTGGGCTTCTTGGGGGTGCGGGTCATGACCTGCACGCAGACTCCGCGGCGAAACGGGTTACCGTCCAAAGCCGGAGACTTTGATTTGATTCGCACTGCGCGGCGGCCTTTGCGCACGAGTTGATTGATGGTCGGCATACGAATAAGAGAGTGTGGAAATTTGGGAAAAGAGGTTGAAGCTACCCGCAACGAAATGCGCGGCAAGAACTTTCTGGATAAATCTTAAAAAACTCCCAAGCCCCACCCAACTGCTTGTTTAAAAAAATCTTTTCTCAGAGGAGAAACACCTAAAAAACCGCTTTCGCAGCCGCGGGGTTTTACCCCTCGAAAATCCCCGAAATGAATCCGTCTAGCTTTTTTTCACATTATTTGTCCACGGCGATCGTGCTCAGGCCGCTTCGTCTATCGTTCGTGGGCATCGCGCGGGATTGATATTTTATCCCCTGCTTTTTTGATCCCGAAAACTGACTGGAAACTCCCCTGCCCGCCACCGCGTTTATCGATCAAGGCCTTTGGGGTTCTGGTTGGCATATAACAATAAAAAAGCCGCGGGAAAAATTCCCGCGGCTTTGAAAGATAAACGAACTCGAGTATTAGCTAGCGCTGGCCTCGGCCGTTGCTTCGTCTTCGGCCGGGAGGTCGGCGCCGAAGGGCAAGCTGATCTTGAGCTTCTTGTAACGCGGCAGGCCCGTGCCCGCTGGGATGAGATGGCCCATGATGACATTTTCCTTGAAGCCGCGGAGCATGTCGACCTTGCCCAGCGTCGAGGCGTCGGTGAGGACGCGCGTCGTCTCTTGGAAGGAAGCGGCCGAGATGAAGCTCTCGGTTTCCAGCGAGGCTTTAGTGATGCCAAGGAGGATCGGCTCGGCTTCGGCGGGCTTGCCACCGGCTTCTTCGATCCGACGGTTGTCGGTGAGGAAGGCCGCGCGATCGACTTGCTCGCCCCAGAAGTATTCGCTGTCGCCCGGATCGGTGATCCGAACTTTGCGCAACATCTGGCGGATGATGATTTCGATGTGCTTGTCGTTAATCGTCACGCCTTGGAGACGATAAACTTCTTGCACTTGGGAAATCAGGAAGTCGTAGAGCGCGGATGGCCCGAGGATTTCCAGGATCTCATGCGGGTCGGCGGAGCCTTCCGTGAGGTGTTGGCCTTTGTGGACGACGTCGCCGGGTTGCACGATGATGTGTTTGCCGGTCGGGATGAGGTGTTCTTCTTCCTGGGCGGTCTCTTCGTTTTTGACGACGAGCTTACGCTTGCCGCGGACGGTACCTTCGAAGGCAACCACGCCATCGATGCGCGCCATTTCGGCGGCATCTTTCGGACGCCGGGCTTCGAACAGCTCGGCGACGCGGGGCAAACCACCAGTGATATCCTTGGTCTTGGAGGCCTGACGCGGCGTCTTAGCGAGGAGAGCACCTGGGGCGATCGTGTCGCCTTCGTTGACGGCGATCTGCGCGCCGACAGGAATGGAATAAGCCGCGAGGGGCTTGTTCTTCGCGTCACGCACTTCGATCTGTGGATTGAGATCTTCTTTGTGCTCGATGACGACCGTAGCAATGCGGCCCGAGGATTCGTCGAGTTCGCGCTTCACGGTGACGCCGGGGATCATGTCCTTGAAGTGCAGCGAGCCACCCTTTTCAGAGAGGACGGGCACGTTGTAAGGATCCCATTGAGCGAGGATGTCGCCTTTACCGATCTTCTCGCCGTCACCGACGTGCAGGAAGGAACCGACCACGATATTGTAGTTTTCGAGTTCCTTGCCGTCGTCGTCGACGACTTGGATGGTGCCGGTCTTGTTAAGAACGATGTTGCCGCCTTCAGCCGTTTGTACGAGGCGGAGGGCTTTGTATTTGATTTTACCGGCGGAGCGGACGCGGATTTCGGGGGTTTTGAAACCGCCGGAGGCGACGCCACCAATGTGGAAAGTACGCATCGTAAGCTGCGTGCCGGGTTCGCCGATGGACTGGGCAGCGATGATACCGACCGAGTCACCGATCTTGGCGACGCGGCTGGTGGCCGGATTGATGCCGTAGGACTTGGCGTCGATGCCCGCGGGGCTCGTGCAGGTGAGCGGGGACATGACCTTGACGCGCTCAATGCCGACGTCGTCGATCTTGGAGGCGGCTTCCTCGGTAATGAGGTCGCCGGAGCCCACGATGAGTTCGGAAGGGTTAAGCGGGTTATAAACGTCGTCGCTGGAGCAACGGCCGATGAGACGCTCCTTGAGGGCGACGATTTCGTCGTCACCTTCGAAGATGGCTTTCTTCCAGACGCCGTCGCGGGCACCGGAGTCGTCTTCGCAGATGATTACGTCCATGGCCACATCGCACAATTTGCGGGTGAGGTAGCCGGCGTCGGCGGTCTTGAGCGCGGTATCAGCGAGACCCTTACGGGCGCCGTGCGTCGAGATGAAGTATTCAAGAACGGTGAGACCTTCGCGGAAGGACGAGAGAATCGGACGTTCAATGATTTCGCCGGAGGGCTTGGCCATAAGACCGCGGGCGCCACAGAGCTGGCGGACCTGCTGTTTATTACCACGCGCGCCGGAATCCATCATGATGTAAACCGGGTTCACCTCGGTCTTGCCTTCGTTGGTTTCGAGTTTGGCGAAAACCTCTTTGGCAATGCGGTCGGTGGCGTTGGTCCAGATGTCGACGACCTTGTTGTAACGTTCGCCGTCGGTGATGATACCCTTGTTGAATTGGGCTTCGACTTCGGTGATTTTCTTACGGGAGTCCGTGACAATGTCTTTCTTGGACTCAGGGATGATCATGTCGTCGATACCGATCGAGATGCCTGCTTGGAACGCGGTTTGGAAACCGAGCTCCTTGAGCTTGTCGAGGGTCTCAACGGTCATAGCGTGACCGGCGGACTTATAGGTATTGAGAATCAAGTCACCGAGCTTGGCCTTCGGGACCGGGAAGTTAATGAAACCGAGTTCCTTCGGCCAGATTTGGTTGAAGATGACGCGGCCGACGGTGGAGCGGAGAATTTTCTTCTCCTTGTTGCCGTAGACGGTGTCGCGGCCAAAATCGGGATTCGGGACTTCGACCCAATCGTGAACCTTGAGCGCGCCATCGGCCTTGACGTAGAGCACTTCATGCAAGCCGCTAAGCAGCGGCACGCGCACGCCTTTGGCAGGCTTGGTGCGGGGTTCGATGGTGAGGTAGTAGGCACCAAGGACGATGTCCTGCGAGGGCGTGAGGATCGGCTTGCCGGAGGACGGCGAGAAGATGTTGTTGGTCGCCATCATGAGCAACTTGCACTCGAGGATAGCCTCGAGGGAGAGCGGCACATGGACGGCCATTTGGTCCCCGTCAAAGTCCGCGTTGTAAGCGGTGCAGACCAGCGGGTGAACGCGAATAGCTTCGCCCTCAATGAGGACGGGCTCGAAGGCCTGGATGGAAAGACGGTGAAGCGTAGGCGCGCGGTTGAGCAGCACCGGGTGACCCTTGGTCACTTCTTCCAAAATGTCCCAGACTTCGGGAGATTTCTTCTCGATCATCTTGCGAGCACCGCGAACGGTGTGCACGAAACCGAGCTCCTTCAGGCGGCGGATGATGAACGGCTCGAACAAGACGAGCGCCATCTTCTTGGGCAGACCGCATTGGCTGAGCTTGAGCTCAGGACCGATGACGATGACGGAACGGCCCGAGTAGTCGACGCGTTTGCCGAGCAAGTTTTGGCGGAAACGACCTTGTTTACCTTTGAGCATGTCGCTCAAAGATTTCAACGGACGATTGCCGGCGCCGGTGACGGGACGACCATGGCGGCCGTTGTCGAACAAGGCGTCGACGGCTTCCTGCAACATACGCTTTTCGTTATGAATGATAACGTCGGGCGTCTTGAGCTGCATCAGGTTTTTCAACCGGTTATTGCGGTTGATGACGCGGCGATACAAATCGTTGAGATCGGAGGTCGCAAAACGGCCGCCTTCGAGGGGAACGAGCGGACGGAGGTCCGGCGGGATCACGGGCAGCACTTCGAGAACCATCCATTCGGGACGGGAGCGCGAGTGAATGAAGCCTTGAATGACCTTGAGGCGCTTCGAGAGCTTTTTCTTGATCTGTTTGGACTTGGTGGCGCGCATCTGCTCTTGTAGCTCAGCGACGGTGGCCTCCATGTCGGTTTTTACCAGAGCGTCGCGGACGGCTTCAGCGCCCATCTTAGCGACGAAGGAATCTGCGCCGTATTCGTCAAGGGCCTGACGATACTCGGTGTCGGTGAGCAGTTGCTTGAGCTCGAGCGGGGTCTTGCCCGGATCGATGACCATGTAGTTCTCGTAGTAGATCACGCGCTCGAGGGAGCGCGCGGTCATATCGAGCAACAAACCGAGACGGCTCGGCATGGACTTGAGAAACCAGATGTGCGTCACGGGCACGGCCATTTCGATGTGGCCCATGCGCTCGCGGCGGACGCGCGCGATGGTCACTTCGACGCCACAACGATCGCAGACGACGTCCTTGTATTTGATGCGCTTGTATTTTCCGCAGGCGCATTCGTAGTCCCGCACGGGCCCGAATATCTTTTGGCAAAAAAGACCGCCTGGCTCAGGCTTGAAAGTACGATAGTTGATCGTCTCTGGGTTCTTCACTTCGCCTTTGGACCATTTGCGGATGGTCTCGGGCGAGGCTACGGTGATGGACACGCAGTCGAACGGGCTCTCTTCGAGGCCCAAGGCTGCGCGGGCTTCGTCACGGTTGGAGGCGGCGGTTTCGGCGGGTTGAATCATGGCTTTAGCTCCTGAATTTTTTTAAGAGTGAACGGGATGCAGGCGGCGGTTTAAGAACCGTAGCTGAGCGCGTCGCGTTTCTGGAGTTTGATATCCAGGCCGAGGGACTGGATTTCTTTAATGAGAACGTTGAAGGACTCAGGCGTGCCGGCGACGAGGGTATTGTCTCCCTTGACGAGCGACTCGTAGATCTTGGTGCGGCCCTGCACGTCGTCGGATTTGACGGTGAGGAGCTCCTGGAGGGTGTGCGCTGCGCCGTAGGCTTCAAGCGCCCACACTTCCATTTCGCCGAAGCGCTGGCCACCGTATTGGGCTTTGCCGCCCAACGGTTGCTGCGTAACGAGGGAGTAAGGACCGACCGCGCGGGCGTGGATCTTGTGCGAGACAAGATGGTTCAGCTTCATCATGTAGATGTAGCCGACCACGACCTCTTGATCGATCTTCTCGCCGGTGCGTCCGTCGAAGAGCGGGCTCTTACCGGAGGTCGGCAACTTAGCCTCCTTGAGGTATTCGCGGACGCGTTTTTCGGAGATACCGTCGAACACCGGAGTGGCGACTTTGAGACCGAGTTTCTTACAGGCCCAACCCAAGTGCGTCTCGAGAACCTGTCCGACGTTCATGCGCGAGGGCACGCCGAGGGGGTTCAAGCAGATTTCCACCGGAGTGCCGTCGGGAAGGAACGGCATATCTTCTTCGGGCACGATCTTGGCGACGACGCCCTTGTTACCGTGGCGGCCGGCCATCTTGTCACCGACTTCAAGCTTTTGCTTAGTGGCGACGTAAACTTTGACCTGCTTGATGGCGCCGTCTCCGGAGCCTTCGCCGGCCTCGACCGCGCCGATCTTGCGCTCACGGTCGGTTTCGAGCTCGTCAAACTTGGTCTGATATGAGCCGATGATTTCCATGATCTTGATGCGAACCGGGGACGGATCGATCTGGACGTGTTTGGAAACGGCCGCCAGACGACGCAGAAGCGTCTTCGTAATCTTGCGGTTAGCCGGGATGATGATTTCGCCGGACTCGCCGTTGATGACGTCGAGCGGGATTTTTTCACCGAGGAGGATATTGGAGAGCGCTTCCGTGAGGCCTTCGCGCAGTTTATCAATCTGCGTTTTGTATTCCTCTTGGATTTGCTTCACCTGACGACGACGGTCCGAGGGTGAGAGTTTTTCTTCCTGATTATCGATGCGGGAAGAAACCTTCACGTCCATGATGATGCCACCGACACCCGAGGGAACGACGAGCGAGGTGTCTTTAACATCAGCCGCTTTTTCACCGAAAATGGCGCGGAGGAGCTTTTCCTCGGGCGCGAGTTCGGTTTCGGATTTCGGAGTGATTTTGCCGACAAGGATGTCGCCAGGCTTCACTTCGGCACCGATGCGGATGACGCCGTTATGGTCGAGATGCTTGAGGGCTTCTTCGCCGATGTTCGGGATGTCGCGCGTGATTTCTTCCGGCCCGAGCTTGGTGTCGCGGGCGTTGACTTCGAATTCTTGGATGTGAATCGAGGTGAAGATATCTTCCTTCAGCACCTTTTCGGAGATGAGGATGGCGTCTTCGAAGTTGTACCCGTTCCATGGCATGAAGCCGACGAGCACGTTGCGGCCGAGGGCCATCTCGCCCTTGTCGGTCGAAGGACCGTCGGCGATGATTTGTCCGGCTTTGATCTTCTGGCCAAGTGCGACGATGGGCTTCTGATTGAAGCAAGTGCCGGCGTTCGAGCGCATGAATTTACGCAGCTCGTAGATGAAGACGTGATTCTTCGGGTCGTGCTTGAGGTTGCGCGGGAGCTCGCCGTCTTTGGTGACGACGATGCGTTTCGCATCCACGGAGGCGACGATGCCAGATTCATCAGCGACGACGACAATCTTAGAGTCGCGAGCGACACGTTCTTCAATGCCAGTACCGACAAGCGGCGACTCAGCTTGAAGGAGCGGCACGCCTTGGCGTTGCATGTTGGCGCCCATGAGTGCGCGATTCGCATCGTCGTGCTCGAGGAACGGAATCATGCCCGCGGCGATCGAAATCACCTGCTTCGGCGACACGTCCATGTAGTGAACTTCGGAAGCAGAGACTTCGAGGAACTCTCCGTCCTGACGGACGGTAACCTTGCCACTGAAGTGGCCCTTTTCGTCGATCTCGGAATTAGCCTGGGCGATGACCTTGGCTTCTTCTTGGTCGGCGGTGAGGTACTCGATCTTATCGGTGGCGCGGCCATCTTTGACGATGCGGTAAGGCGTCTCAATGAAGCCGAACTCGTTCACGCGAGCGTAAGTCGAGAGGGAATTGATCAGACCAATGTTCGGACCTTCGGGGGTCTCGATGGGGCAGATGCGGCCGTAGTGCGAAGGGTGAACGTCGCGGACTTCGAAACCCGCGCGTTCGCGATTGAGACCGCCTGGCCCGAGCGCGGAGAGGCGGCGCTTGTGCGTGACCTCGGCGAGCGGGTTGATCTGGTCCATGAACTGCGAGAGCTGGCTGCGCGCGAAGAAATCGCGGATGACCGTAGTCAGAGCCTTCGGATTGATCAGCTTTTGAGGCGTGATCGAGTCGACGCTCTGGTCATACATCGTCATGCGCTCGCGCACCAAACGCTCGGTGCGGCTGAGGCCGACGCGGCATTGGTTAGCGAGGAGCTCGCCGACGGTGCGGACGCGACGTGAACCGAGGTGATCGATGTCGTCGACGACACCTTCGCCTTTCTTGAGGCGACCGAGGTATTTCGTGGCAGCCACGATATCACCGCTCTCGATGATACGTTGTTCGAGGGTGACTTTGAGGCCGAGCTTTTGGTTTACCTTGTAGCGACCGACGCGGCCGAGGTCATAGCGCTTCGGATCAAAGAAGAGGCGCTTGAGTAGGGCTTTGGCGTTGGCGGTGGTGGGCGGCTCGCCGGGGCGGAGGCGCTTGTAAATTTCCTTGAGGGCTTCCTCTTCGTTGCGCGTCGGGTCTTTCTTGAGCGCACGGATCAGGGCGCCTTCGTCGACGGTGGTGTCGATCACGCGGATCGTGGAGATGCCGTGTTTCTCGAAGGTGCGAACGATCTGCTTGGTGAGCGGCTCAAACGCACGGGCGAGAACGACGCCTTGTTGGGCATCGATCGCGTCTTCAACCAGAACGAGCGTGGAAACATTCTCGAGGTCTAGGGCTTTGGAAACTTTGAGGTCCTTGATCTCGTAGAACAGATTCAGGATGTCGATGTCGCTCGAGTATCCGATGGCGCGGAGCAAGGTCGTGATGAGGAATTTGCGACGACGGCGACGGCGATCGAGATAGACGTAGAGCAGATCGTTGTTGTCGAACTGAACTTCGAGCCAGGTGCCGCGGTCCGGGATGATGCGGAAGGAGTGGAGCAGCTTGCCGTTCGGGTGCGGCGTCACTTCAAAAGCGATGCCGGGCGAGCGGTGGAGTTGGGAAACAACGACGCGCTCGGCGCCGTTGATGATGAAGGAGCCACGCTCGGTCACCATGGGGATCTCGCCCATATAAATATCTTCGTCCTTGATGAAGTCTTCCTCGCGGAGGCGGAGCTTCACGTAGAGGGGCACCGAGTAGGTGACGCCTTCACGGAGACACTCGAGCTCGGAATTCTTGGAATCACCGAGGGTGTAGGAGACGTATTCGAGGACGAGGCGCTCGTCGTAGGAATGGATCGGGAATACCTCGCGGAAAACGGCCTCCAAGCCCTGGGGCTTGCGTTGCTTCTCGGGGATGCCCTTTTGAAGGAACTCGAGATAGGACGTGATCTGAATCTCAATGAGATTCGGCGGCTGAATGACTTCGCGGAGTTTGCCGAAGTTCGTGCGTTCGGAGTGAGTGCGGTCGGCCATGGGAATATCCGGTCGGAGGTGAATGACGAAAAAAAGACAAGTGCTCGGCGCTCAATGCGCCGCGCGGGAACCTAACAAAAGAACAAAGAAAAAGCCAAAGGACAGACCGCGCGGGGCACGGCCTGTCCAATGAATTTGCGAATGAATGCGGGCAGAATCGACCAAGCGATTACTTGAGTTCGACTTTGGCGCCAGCGGCCTCGAGCTTCTTCTTGATGTCCTCGGCTTCGGCCTTTGGGGCGTTTTCCTTGACGGGCTTCGGAGCGGCTTCGACGAGGTCCTTGGCTTCCTTGAGGCCCAGGCCGGTGATGGCGCGGACTTCTTTGATGACGCCGATCTTGTTCGCGCCGGCCTCTTTGAGGATAACGGTGAACTCGGTCTGCGCTTCAGCGGGAGCGGCGCCAGCGGCACCGGCGCCAGCGGCACCAGCGGCACCAGCGGGAGCGGCGGCAGCGGCGGCGGAGACGCCCCACTTGCCTTCGAGATCTTTGACGAGGGCGGCGAGATCCAGAATGGTCTGCGCGGACAGCCACTCGATAACTTGGTCTTTGGTGATGTTGCTCATAGTAGTAGTTTCCTGAGGCGACTAGCGGTTTCGAAATGTGAAACGCGTTTAAGAGACGTATCCCCTAGCCTACCCCAATGGAGGTTATTTCTCGGCGGCCCGATCCGTGAAGAGCGAGCCGCCGATGAAAAGGGTTTAGGCGGCGGGTTGCTCCTTTTTGACTTTGGCGTCGAGCACGCGGACGAAGGACGCCGCATTGCTGGTGAGCATGCCCAGGAACTGGGAACGCAGGGCCTCGAACGAGGGCAGGTCGGCCATCTTGGCGAGGTCGGCGGGGCTGACGAGTTTCTTGTCGAGCACGCCAATCTTCACTTCGAGCTTTTGCTTATCCTCGAAGAATTTCTTCAGGACTTTGGCGACACCGGCGGGATTTTTACCGCCGACCACCACCGCGGTCGGGCCGCTCAACGCGGACTCGATTTCGGGCAGGCCGAGCGCCTTGGCGGCGACACGGAGGGAACTGTTCTTGACGACGTGGAACTCGGCTTTTTCGGCGGCGAGTTTAGCGCGCAAGTCGGCCACGTCCGCCACGGTCACTTTCGTGAAGTTGGCGAGGATGACGTAGTCGGATTTCTTGAGGTGCGTCTCGACCTCGGCGATCAGATAATTTTTTTCGGCTCTCATGGGTCGGGCTCCGGTTAATATTTGCTGAACTCGGACGAGGCGACGTGAACGCCGGGACTCATGCTCGAGGAGATGGTGACAGACTTGATGAACACGCCGCCCTTGAAGGTGGCGGGCTTGGCTTTGCCGACCGCGTCGAGCACGCACAAGGCGTTCTCGAGGATCTGGGCGTTGGTGAAGGAGCGCTTACCGACGCCGACGCCGATGATCGCAGCTTTATCCATCTTGAATTCAACGCGACCCGCTTTGACAGCTTTGATGCCGGCAGCGATGTCGTCGGTGACGGTGCCCGACTTCGGGTTCGGCATGAGGCCTTTCGGGCCGAGCACGCGAGCGAGAGTGCGGACTTGCTTCATGGCCTCAACGGTGGAAATGGCGACGTCGAAATCGAGCCAGCCTTCGTTGATCTTGGTCATGATGTCGGCAAGACCGGCGGTATCAGCGCCAGCAGCGAGGGCTGCGGCGGGATTATCGGTGAACACCAAGACGCGAACTTTCTTGCCCGAACCGTTGGGCAGCGGCGTGGTACCACGGACGTTCTGGTCGCCGGAGGCGCCATCAACGCCGAGGCGGAAGGACAACTCGACGGTCTCGTCGAACTTGGCCTTGGGGAATTTGGTGAGGATTTCCACCGCTTCAGCGAGTGGGTAATCCTTGGTGAGATCAGCGACCTTAAGGGCGCTGCGGTAGCGTTTGCTCTGTTTTTTTGGCATTGTGACTCCTTGCGGTGCGAACGTCCTAAAAGGACTCCCGCGGCGAGTATGGTTTTTTGTGCTGGGAAATATTAACCGACGACTTCGATACCCATGTTACGGGCAGTGCCGGCGATGATCTTGATGCCGGCTTCATCGTCCTTGGCGTTGAGATCCTTGGCCTTGAGTTTATAGATCTCAAGGAGCTGTTTTTTGGTAACCTTGCCGACTTTGTCTTGGTTGGGCTTGGCTGAACCGCTGGCGATGTTAGCGGCCTTTTTGAGCAGCACGGACGCGGGCGGGGACTTGAGGATGAAGGTGAAACTCTTGTCGCTATAAACCGTGATCACAACCGGCAGAATCATGCCGTTCTGATCCTTAGTGCGGGCGTTGAAGTCCTTACAAAACGCCATGATATTGACGCCTTGGGCACCGAGTGCGGGGCCGACCGGGGGCGCAGGATTGGCGGCGCCGGCTGGGAGTTGAAGACGAATGTAGCCTTGGATTTTCTTGGCCATGGTAAAAAAAGATTAGTGGTAGGTTAGACGGATTAAGTTCGAGAAGACGGCGTCAGCGGCAGGAGCATTATTCGCTGTTGCGCTGCACCTGCCAGTATTCGAGCTCGACCGGGGTGAAACGGCCGAAAATGGAAACGGAAACCTTGAGCTTGCCGCGATCAGGGTCGATCTCGTCGATCCGGCCCGTGAGGCTGGCGAAAGCGCCATCGGTGATTTTGACTTCTTCGCCCACAGTGTACTGCACCTTAGGTACTTCCTTGCCGTTGGCGGCCTCGATGCGCGAACGAATTTCAACGATCTCAGAAGGTTGCAGGGCAGCAGGACGCTCGCCCCCGACAAAGCCGATGACACCAGCCACTTCCTTAACGAAATACCAGGGCTTGTTGATGACCTTCTTGTCTTCGCCGAAGAGCACCATCTGAATGAAAACGTAACCCGGATAGAGTTTACGCACCTTGGTACTCTTCTTGCCATTCTTTACTTCGGAAACGACTTCCGTGGGCAGCAAGACTTCAAAAATAGAATCTTCGAGCTCTTCGGCCTTCTTGAATTTCTCAATGTAGGCCTTCACCTTATTCTCCTGGCCGGAGAGGGTGTGGAGCGCAAACCATTGCGCATTGGCGGGAATGTTCGATGTGGCGGACGGCATGGGTGGCTGGATTAGTTTACCCAAGACGTGAAGAGGTCCACGACATTGATGAGAGCGAAGTCACTGATGCTCGTGAAAACACCGAGCAGCACACCGGCCAGCACCACCACGAGGGTGGAGTCGCGCAGTTCGGTGCGGGTGGGCCAGGAAGCTTTTTGGAGCTCGCCGACCATTTCGCCGAAGAAAATACGAGTGCTGCGGAACGGATTTTTCATGAACTTAAATTTGGCAGGCGCGGAGGGAATCGAACCCCCAACCAACGGTTTTGGAGACCGCTACTCTACCAATTGAGCTACACGCCTGTGGAATGGGCTTTCTTAGACGACGCAGCCGAGGCCCCGTTACGAGGCCTCGGCGAAGTCGAGTTTAAGGTTATTTAATCGAACTTATTCGATGATCTCGGTGATACGACCGGCACCGATGGTGCGACCACCTTCGCGGATAGCGAATTTCTGGGTCGTTTCCATCGCGATTGGAACGATGAGGTCGATCTCGACGGCGATGTTGTCGCCGGGCATGATCATTTCAACGCCCTTCGGCAGGTTGACGATACCAGTCACGTCCGTCGTGCGGAAGTAGAACTGAGGACGGTAACCATTGAAGAATGGGGTGTGGCGGCCACCTTCGTCCTTAGAAAGGACGTAGATTTCGGCCTTGGCCTTCTTGTGGGGCTTGATGGACTTCGGGGCGGCGATGACTTGGCCGCGCTCGATGCCTTCTTTTTCGATACCACGCAGAAGCATGCCGACGTTATCGCCCGCTTGACCGGAGTCGAGGAGCTTACGGAACATTTCAATGCCCGTGATAACGGTCGTGACGGTGTCCTTCAAACCGACAATTTCAACGGTTTCGTTGATCTTGCAGGAACCGCGCTCGATACGACCCGTGGCGACGGTGCCACGACCGGTGATCGAGAAGACGTCTTCGACAGACATCAGGAAGGGTTTATCGTTCTCACGGACGGGCTCAGGAATATCGGTGTCGATAGCATCCATGAGGGCCGTGATAGCGGCGTTACCTTCTGGCTTGTTATCGAGAGCGGCAGTGGCGGAACCACGGACGATCGTGGCGTTGTCGCCATCAAATTGATACTTGGTGAGCAGCTCGCGGATTTCCATCTCGACGAGGTCGAGGAGCTCTTTGTCGTCGATAAGGTCGACCTTGTTGAGCCAGACCACGATCTTCGGAACGCCGACTTGGCGGGCGAGAAGGATATGCTCGCGGGTCTGCGGCATTGGGCCGTCAGCGGCAGAGACGACGAGGATGGCGCCATCCATTTGCGCGGCACCCGTGATCATGTTCTTCACGAAGTCGGCGTGGCCGGGGCAATCAACGTGCGCGTAGTGGCGCTTTTCCGTTTGATACTCAACGTGGGCAACCGAGATCGTGACGATCTTAGAAGCGTCGCGGACGGTGCCGCCTTTAGCGATGTCCGCGTAAGTCTTTACCTCAGCGAGGCCTTTGCGGGCCTGGACAGCAAGGATAGCGGTCGTCGTGGTGGTTTTGCCGTGGTCGACGTGGCCGATGGTGCCAACGTTGACGTGCGGTTTCGTGCGTTCGAATGTGCCTTTAGCCATGGGAGACGTGTGTTTGGGTTTGGATGAAATGTGACTTCTGGTTTTACGTCGTAGAAGCGGGACCGACGTTGTTTTTTAGCATGGAGCCCAGAACCGGAGTCGAACCGGCGACCTCGTCCTTACCAAGAACGTGCTCTACCAACTGAGCTATCTGGGCAGACAAAGAGACCGTGCCAAAAAACGAAAATGAGGGTTGAAAGTGCTTCCCACGATTTGGGCCGTCAACAGCAAACTTGACCTTTTCTATAAAAAACTAAGGTCCGACCCAAATTCGATACACGCCGGGCGACAATTTTGCACCAATTCTCACCTGCTGCGTCAAGTAACTCGCGAAATACGCGTCCACTTCCTCCCGCTTAGAGCGGACCGTCGGGACTAGAGGCGTACTCAGGCCCGCCGCGTTCACCAACGCGAGAAACTCAATCGGCTCCCATGCACCCGCGCCCGGGGGCTTCGCGCTGGCGAGCGCTTCAGCCAACACCACGCGGCCTCCCGCCGCCGATGTGACCTCGTAAAACGCACTCCGCCGCGATATCGCCGGCAAATTGACGAGGCTGCGACCTATTCCGAGTAAAGTCACTCCGGGTGAGTTCAGCGCCAAAGCTCCTGAAAAATCCACCGCGGGGTCTTTTTTTGGGGAGAGCGAACGAAATTCCACCTCATCATACGTAAAGCGAGCCGGGTAGTCAGCAAAAGCCCCACCCACCTTGGGCAACGCGACCTCTTTTTGCGCGGTATTCCACGCCGTCGGCAAAAATAACGGGGTCGGATCCAACAACGCCGCTTCCTCCGGTGCTACCCGCCTAAACCCCACCTGCGGCACCACCGCGACCGGGGCGCGACCCTTTAATAGGTCCGAACCAAGCTCCAAGGCCGGATTCACCGGCGCGCGAAACAAGGTCAAAAAAACGAGGATAACTGCGATCGCACCTAGAGTAGCCCAAATCCAACGACGTCGCTCACTTTGCACACGCGTCCTCACTTGCGGCTCCCCTCGCCTCCATCCGTCGGCTCCAACGCGCCCCAAACGACCGCAAAACCCGCCCGCCGTGCGACCGTAACTATTTCAGCTAACTCATCATTGCGTACGCCCGAGCTGGCCAAAATCAACAATGATGGTTTCGTCGTCGTCGCCTTCTGACGCTCCAGCCACAACCCGAGTTGCTTCAACGAGACCAACCCATCATCAGCAAAAATCTGCCCCGAGCGACGCACGGTGATGCGATGCGTCGTCGGCTGCGCGCCCGCGGTCGCACCCGCCATTTCCGGCACCTGGAAATCCACCCCAAGCCCAGGAGCCAGAACAAAGCGCGAGCCAAACAACGAGAAAAACAACACGAGCAACCCCGCGTTCACGTAGAACAAAAAATCAAAACAGCGCGGCGGCACGCGTAGATGCGCCGCGAGGTCAAGCGGCCGCGTGATCATGTTTCCACGACCTCCGAACCACCCGGCTTACGCCCACGATAATCATTTTGCAGGTAACGCATGATCTCATTGCCCGCCCATTCCACATCGCGCACGATTGAGCGCACCCGCCCACTCAGAAAATGATGCGCTATATGCGCCGGGAGCGCCAATATCAACCCGCCCGCCGTGCACAACAGAGCCTGCCACATGCCCGTGGCCAAGGCACTCGCACTCATGTAGTCTTTCTCAAACGCCAAGAACGTCGTCGCCATCCCCAGCACCGTGCCGAGCAACCCAACCATGGGTGCGACTTGCGCGATTGTCGCGATGCTCCCAAGCCTACGCTCGAGCGCCGGCAACTCGACTATCGCCGCCTCCTGCACGTGAAAGCGCATTGTCGCGACATCCGCCTCCGCGTGAAGCAAAGCGGCCTTCACCACGGCTGCGACCGGACCCGGGGTCTCCTCGCACACCGTCAAGGCCTCCACCAAGCGCCGTTTAGCCAAAATATTTTTTATCCCTTCCAGAAACGTCGTCGCTCGGATCTGTCCACGGTGGAGAAACAATACCCGTTCCAACGCGAGCAATACCGTCAATAAACCCAGCGCCAACAGCACCCACATCATCGGGCCGCCCTTGGCAAAAATCGTAAAATTAAAAACAGACATCGTGGTAAAATAGAGAATTAAACGGCACCGCCTCGACTCCGCAAATGCGAAACCGTAGGCCCGCCACAGAGAGCTTCACGGCGGCACAGCGACTCCATATTTTGCAAGACGCGCTTTCGCCTGCGCCTCACCGGGCAATCCCGCCTTGAGTAAAAGCAGCCAAGCCTCCTTAGCCTCCTCAAGTTTTCCCTGTTGCTCGCGCAATCCGCCAAACTCGATCAACGTCCGCGCCATCCAATAACGCCCCTTCGCCCGCTCGCTCAGCTGTGCGGCCTGCTTTGCATCCAACAAAAACGGCGAGTCTCTAACTCTCCGCGCTGTCGCAACACCACGCCGAGATTAAAACCCGCCTCAATGCGCACATCCAGAGGCGCATCCACGCGATCGCGCACATGCTCCAGCAACACCAACGCGCTCTCCAAATGAGACGGATCGCTCGCCGCCTGTGCATTGTGACACTCCGCCAACGCCAGCTGCGCCAACACCACATCTGGACTCGTCGCAAACGCGTTCACCAACGACTCATAAGTCTGTTGCGCTTGTGGAAACTGACTGAGCTTTCGCAACAAATGCCCCTGCTTCAAGCGCGCCGCGAACACCAGTTCACTCTGCGGGTATTTTCGCACCAGATCATCCAATAAATTTTGCGCCTCCGGCAAACGTGCATCACCGCTCGCCTCCGCCTGCAGCGCCGCGAAATACAACGCGTAAGGCGCGTTGATATTGCCCGGAAATTTATCCGCCAAATCCGTATAAAGCTGCTGGGCCTGCACCGCGTTGAACTGCTTTGCGTAGTGATCCGCCTCTTCCAGATACGAGGCCACCGCCGCATCCGAGTCCTTGAAATCCTCTCGCAGTTTTTTCAACTGCGCCACACCTGCCTCTTCCTTGCCCTGCTTAAACAAAGCCTGCGCCTGCAATAACGCCGCCGCACTCGCCAACTCCGTGCGCAGCGCCACTGGTTCGCTCGCCAACGCCTTCGCCAACGCCTCCGGCGTCAAAGCCCGCAGATATTCTAACGCTTTCGCCGGCTCAGCCGGCTCTACATCGAGCGCTAATCGTGCGCGCAGCCACTCCAGCCGGGCCCGCAACTTCGCCGGTAATCCCGACCCCACATTCCCGCCGAGCAACCGCTCTACGCGCGCATAAGCCGCGGCCACGCCATTAGCACCGCGCGCCTGCAACGCTCGCGCTAAATTCCACTCCGCCTGCCAACGATCTTCGAGCGAAAAACCCGACTCCGCTGCGAGCCCGTCAAGCACGGTCTGCGCCGCCTCCGGCGATCCTGCCTCGATCTCCGCTTGCACGCGCTGAAAACGCAGCGCGCTCAATATCTCCGGTTTCAGCGCTGCCGGCGGATCACGCAAGACCGCCGCATATGCATCAGCCGCCGGCCGGAAATCCTGCGCCCGAAACCACGCTTCCGCCAGTAGCACGCCCAACTCCGCCCGCCGCGCACCCACCGGCAATGCTGCCGCCGCCTTCTTCGCGCTGTCTGCCGCCAAGCGATAACGCCGCTGCTCCCACGCTGCTCCCGTGAGCACTTCCCACGCCTCAGCCCGCAGGGGCGAACCGGGAAATTTTTCCAATAGCGCCCGCGCATCGTCTTCCGCTGCCGCGTAGCTTTTATCGCCCAGTAACAGATTCGCCCGATACAAATAAAACTCTTCCTGCAACGCATGCGTCGGAGTCTCCGCGATCCAGCGCCCAAGCTCCGCGCGCAACTGGCTGCGACCCGGATTTTTTTCCGAGGCCTGCGCAAGCAAGCGTAGCGCCAAGCGTTGCCGCACCCCATCGCGTCCGCCCGCCACGAGCTCCAGCAATGCCGCACGTCCTGACCCATCGGATGCGCCCGCGATTAACCCGAGCCACAATCTAAAGTCATCCGCATACTGACGCTCGTCGCGCGGCAACACGAGCAACTGCTGCTGGATCACCGCAACCGCCTCGGACTTACGCCCGAGCGCGTTTAAGTTGGCCGCATGAGTCCGCGCCGCTCCGTAGCCGGTCGCCTGCCCCGCGAAACGCGTCATCGCTTGGCGTTGCCCGGCCAGATCGGCCTCGTTGCCGGTGCCGCTGCGCCGGAGTAAAATCCGCTCCGCCTCGAGCCGAAACCGCGTCCGCGCCAACTCCGTCAGCGCCGCGGCCTGCGCCTGCTCAAAAAATTTATTCGTCGCCTTCACGTCGCCCGATTCGCCCGCGAGCAAACCTTGCAAATAAAACCACCATGCTCGGTCGCTCGGCGCCAATTCCGTTTCTTTTACAGCGGCGAGCGCCGCCTTGGCCGCATCGATTTTGCGCGCCGTCACCGCCGCGAGTCCCGCCCGCAACTGCCACGCACTGCCGCGCAAGCCGATCCAACTATTCAAGGCGCTCTCCGCCTCGGCGACGCGTCCATCGTCGAGTAACGCGGTCACCAAACCAAGCGTAAGCATGGCCCGATCCACGCCTGGCGCCGCCAAGGCCTCACGGTATAATTCCACCGCCGTCGCCGGAAATCCGAGTTCCTGCGCGCGCTGCGCCGCTGCGAGGGTGAGCGCCGCCGCTCCGGGTGACATCGCCGTCGCCGCACTCGCCACCGCCAGCGGTACAGGCCGATTTAAAGCCTCAAGCCCTTGGGCTCGCGCCGACTCACTAACTGCCGCCACTGAGGCTACCAAACACGTAAAAAAATAAATCGAGGTTTGACGAAGACGCATGAGTTACCCCGCCAACTTGCTTCTCCTAATGGAAACAATCAACCGCGTTGTAACGCATTCCTACTGGCGCCACGGCGAGCGCGGAAATCACTAAATGTATGTAGACTCTAGCCCTCGAGGCCGCCGCGCAAGTCGTCTAGGTCGATAGCCTAGTCCACCGCGAAGAATGCGAACTGCTGCGCGCCATGGCCGCCACGACCGATGTTGCGATCCCTCCACTCGCAGATTTAAAAGCTCAGAGACCGCGTTGGCTGCGCTCCATTTTACCCGCTCAGCGGCACCAATCCGTGGGATGCGGTTAAAATTCCTGCTTCCATAACCCCTCGCGCCGGCGTAAAGAATCCCCCCCCTGCGTTACCCTAGCGCAACCACCGCACCGCGTCGGCGTCTTACCCACTATGCCTCACGACTTCCCCCTGAACCCCGGCCACGCGTGCCATGGCATCTCGACGGACCTTGCCGACTACTTTCTTACTCGCCGCCAATTACTTTCACGCGTCGGCGAGGGTTTTGTTATCGAGACGAGTAAGGGTCGGCTTGGGGTCCCAGGTGTCGACGTGGGACG